>JBDKSR010000031.1:0-20138 GCA_039680545.1 Bryobacteraceae bacterium
TTCCGTCATTGAAGAACTGACAGAGCTTCAGTCAATCCAGTCCCGGCTCAAGGATCTTCGTCAAGACGATCGTCAAGGGGTCGCGGACCTCTCCGCGGAGGTGCGATCGATCTATCGCCAGTTGCAGGCCCGCCAAGCCGCCGGTGACATCGGAACGCCACCGGAATCCCCGAGCTATGACGCCCTCCAGGAATACGTATCCGCATTTCGCCATCACCTCGAGGAGTTGGAACGGCAGAGACCGGGCGGCGCCTTCTTTCTTGGCCGCATCGAAGTGAATGTTGTCGCGGACGCTGTACAGGTCCCGACAGCAGAGACGGTGGACGAGGCACAATATCGCGAACGGAATGCGCGGGTTATTTCCGAGGCGCTGAATCTGGTGCCCGGCGTGAGTATCCAGAGAATAGGTGCGCGTAACGAGCGAGGCGTGTTCGTCCGCGGATTCGATGCCCGGCAGGTTCCACTATACGTCGACGGCATTCCCGTTTATGTGCCATACGACGGCTACGTGGACATGGATCGGTTCCTCACATACGACATCAGCGAGATACAGGTAGCCAAGGGGTTCACGTCGCCACTCTATGGCCCCAATGCGATAGGGGGCGCCGTAAACGTGATCACGAAGGCGCCTGCAGGTCCGCTGAATCTCGATATGGGAGCCGGATACGCATCCGGGGATCAGGTGAATGGCTTCTTAAACACAGGGGCAAAGTGGAGGCGATTCTGGATACAGGGCGGATTCTCCTGGCTATCAAGCGAGACTTTCCCGCTCTCGGGCAAGTGGCGACCCATCGCGCCGCAACCAGCAGGCGACCGGAATAACGTTTATCAGACTGATTACAAGACGCGAATCCGTGCAACCTGGACCCCAAACGCATCCGATCAGTACACCTTTACGTACGCCAATCAGAAGGGTGAGAAGGGAAGCCCGCCCTATGCAGGGACCGACGAGGCCGTTCGCCCCCGCTATTGGCAGTGGCCCCAGTGGGACAAGGAGAGTTTCTATTTCATCGGCAATCAGAGCCTGGGAGAGACCGGTTACCTAAGAGCCCGTCTGTATTACGACAGGTTCAACAACCTTTTGAAGGCTTTCGACGATGCGCGTTACCTCACGCAGACAAAACCTTCATCGTTCACCAGTCCGTATGATGACGACACCTACGGCACGGTTCTCGAACTGGGGAGCCGCGCGCTCTCCCGTCAAACTCTGAAAGGATCCTTCTACTACAAGGACGACACGCATCGGGAGGGAAACCTCGGGGAGCCGGAGCGGAGTTTTCGGGACCAGTCCTTTTCGGTTGGCTTGGAGGATACCGTCCACCTCGCGGCACGGACGTTCGCGGTGCTCGGAACGAGCGGTGACCGCATCAAAGTGTTGAATGCCGAGGACTACCGGCAGAGCGCGGTGCTGCCGTTTTCTCGAAATGACTTGTGGGCGTTCAACGCTCAGGCAGGGGTGTTTCATGCGCTTACGGATTCCAGCAAGTTGCGCTTCACCTTCGCGCGCAAGACGAGGCTGCCAACCATCAAGGATCGCTATTCCTATCGCCTCGGCCAGGCGGAACCAAATCCCGAGTTGCGGGAAGAACGCTCAACCAACTGGGAGGCAGGTTATTCCCACCTCCTGGGCCGCGCAACATTTGTCGACGCGGCACTCTTCCTGAGCGACGTGTCGAACGTCGTACAGCGCTCCTACATCAGTCCGAATTTGTACCAGTTGCGGAACCCTGGCGAAGCACGTTACCTCGGCAGCGAGTTCGGTCTTCGGAGCAGCCTGACAAGGAACATCCTCTTCACGGCGAACTACACTTATCTCAGCCGCAAGAATCTGACCGACCCGTCTTTGATCATGGTTGATACACCCCGGCACCACGTGTACTCGTCGGCATCGTATCAGTTCGTTCGGCGCATCAACCTGCTGGCCGATTTCCACTTCGAGGCCGGCCGTTTCAATCAAAACGACGCGGGCACATACGGGCGATCAAGCCAAATCGCGGTGGTTGGACTGGGAGGAGTCATACAAATACACAAGGGCCTGGATCTTCAGGCCGGAATTGGAAATCTGTTCGACCGGAATTACTTCCTCGTGGATGGCTATCCTGAAGCAGGACGGAATGCTTACGTCAATCTCCGCTATAGATTCTGAGATCCGGCGGACGGTGTCGCGCTCGGTGTGGGCTCGTGCGGCAGCCCTCGGTAGCCTGTGGGCAGCGTTCGAGATCGTCGTCGGAAGCTTCCTCCACAACTTGAGGATTCCGTTTGCCGGTACAATCCTGGCTGCGCTCGGGGTCGTGCTCATGCTGGCAGCGGCGCAGGTATGGCGCGACTCCGGTTTGATCTGGCGGATGGCCGTCATTTGCGCCTTAATGAAGTCCATCTCACCCAGTGCCGTGATCCTGGGACCGATGATCGGCATCTTCTTCGAGGGACTCATCGTGCAGGCAATCGTGGGGCTTCTGGGGCGCGGATGGTGGGCGTGCGTGATTGCGGGCGCGGGCGCTGTCAGTTGGGCGCTCGTCCAAAAGGTCACGAGCCTATTGATCACGTATGGCCCGGAATTCATGAAGCTCTATGAGGGCGTGGTTCGCTATGCCGCGCGTGCTATGGGCTGGAGCCGGTTGGAACCTGCCGGGTTGCTCTGGGCGCTGCTGGGCGTGCAGTGTTTGATTGGAACTGTGGCGGGTCTGACCGGCTGGTGGCTGGGCCGGTCCGTGTCACTATCAACCGAGCCCGGTGTTGTGCGCCGCGCGCTTGCCGAACCGTTCTTTGCTCGTCCAGCCGGATCGTCTCGAAAGTACTCACTGCCAGTGCTTGCCCTTCTTGCGGTTCTGCTGGTTGCGGGCATGTGGTTCGTCAGTGCGGTGGAACTCCAGATCGGCGCCCCCGTTGTCATCGTGATCGTAGGTCTCTTGCTCATCCACTATCGGCGCGATCTCGGCAAGCTGAAGCGGCCGCGTTTCTGGCTGGAATTGCTCGGCATCCTGATGCTGTCGGGCCTCCTGCTGGGCGGGTTGAAGGGCCAAGCGGAGGCGCCATGGTTGAGTGGACTGCTTGCGGGCGCGGTAATGGCCGTCCGGGCTGTCTATGTTGTAGTTCTGTTTTCCGCGATTAGCGTAGAGCTTCGTAATCCCGTTGTGGCACGGTGGTTCGAACAGGGGCGCTTTTCTGAAGCCAGCGCTGCCCTGCGGTCGGCGTTCGAATCACTCCCCGATTTCGTCGCGTCGATGCCGAGTTTGTCCGTAGCGGCGAGGCATCCGGCGAAGACGTTGACGACGCTTTTTCGGCAAGTAGACTTTTGGCAGACCAGACACGCTCAATCAGAGCCGGGACCCCGAATGATCATATTGACCGGCGACAAAGGTTCCGGAAAGACAACGCTGCTCGAGCGCACGGCTGAACTACTGGAGTCGCGCGGATGCGTCGTGGCCGGCATCCTCAGCCCCGGGATGTGGGACGACGGCATTCGAGACAGATATGACGTTCTCGACCTGTTGACCGGGCAGCGAACGTTGCTGGCGCGTCGATCAGACAAACAAGGGCCGCACAGGCTGGGGCCGTTCCTGTTTGATGATGCTGGACTGTCATTTGGACGCGGCGCCCTATTCAACGCGGCCTCAAGCAGGGCACCCATCGTTATCGTCGACGAAGTTGGCCCGCTCGAACTACGAGGCGGCGGGTGGACGGAGGCACTGGATCACCTTCGCCGGACTTGGCGGGGGCCGATGCTCTGGGTCGTGCGGCAATCCTTGATTGAATCTGTCCGCGAACGGTGGAATCTGCCGGATGGACAGGTACTTACCCCGGCAGAACTCCAGGCGGAAGATCTGGCGGAATTGCTGATGTCCGAAGCAGATTCAGCCGGCGAATCCAATATGACTTCTCCCGCACCGTCCCCTTCCCTAAGAGACTAAGTCGGGTCCGTCAAATAGTGGTGACGGGTTCCGTCGGCAAGCGGCCGCTTCCGCTATGCAAGCCCCAGCGTCGCTTGCTTTCTCACGGCCAGCGCCATCGTCAACGGGATAACCGCAGTTGTGGCCACGGAGGCCCAGAGTGGCAGTCTAAGACTCAAGGCGAACGTCGCCGCGAAAATCGCAATTGAGACTGCCAGACCACCGAGAACCCAATACATGCCAGACTCCCGGAGTTGCTTCCTCGGCGTCTTCACCACGGTGTGGATGACGACCAAGAAGATCAGCAGAACATACGTCAGCATCAGCGGAGACACCACACTCCCCGTCGTGTAGTAAAGAGCCGGGTGGACGATCAGTTCGAGCAACAGGAACACGAGCAAGCACCCCCACGCGCCATAAACAAGCCACGCCGCAATGCGGCTCTTGCTCACTGGCTTCGGTACCGGAAAAATGACGAAGAAACGGAGTAGCAGTATGAAGAGAAACACGTCGGCAGCTGTGGCGATGTGTCCCGTCACTCCGTTCCAGATGCCCAGGTTCGGTCCGATTCCTAGCGCAGCAGCCACACCCGCCGTCAGACCAATCTGCCCCAGTGTTTGCGCAGGGCTGGTCCGAACGGTTAGGATCGCCCACAATCCAAACAGCAGGAAGACAAGCCCGACCAAGCCTGCCCGCAACCTATTCTCAACCGCTGCTGCGGATGGCGGGGGAAACACTACGTCGACGGAGATGCGCTCTCCCTTCCGTTCGACGACGAATCGGCGTGTTTCTCCGATCCCCGGAGCGAGCGATCGCGGCCACCGCGACTCCATGCCCAGTTCTTCAACCGGCCTGCCTTCGACGCTAATTACACGGTCGCCAGACTTGAAACCTGACCTGTCCGCCAGCCCTCCACGCCGAAGGCCCACGACGCGGTAATCAGGATCGTACAGCCCGCCGCTAAACCCACTATTCAGCCCCTGGTAGAGCCCGATAGAGCCCCACACAGTGATGGCAACGGCAACCACAAGCATGAAGACGCCTTGACTCCTGACATTAGCGCTCCCCATACCGCACCTCCAGTGGCGACCAAATCGCCACGGTTCGGATGCCCCACACAAACGTTGTCAGGCAAGGAGCTTTGTTGTAGTGAATGAATCACGCTGCCAAGCGAGTTTCAGCTCCCGCCTGCCACCGTCGTCTGTTGCCCGCTGCTTGCCGAAAAGCCGGTTTCAGCGGGATCGCGATGCTGTCAGCCCGCTACGTTTCAAAGGCGCGCCTGCAACGATACGCACCGGACCAATCAGCCCGCTGTGCCGCAATCTCGGCAACTGATCCGCGCGATTGGCGACCGCGCGCTCATTTTCCATCGTGTTGGTGACAATAATCGTCACCTTGTTTCGACCCGCTTTTACGAGTTTGGTTATGCCGAACGAGAACGGCAACCATACACGCTCTCCAGCCGGCTTGTCATTCACTTTCACTTCCGCCACCACGCCCACTTCGCCGCAGTCCAGCGTGAGATGGCGACCAATGTAGCGGGCCGGTACATCAACTTCGGTTTCGTAGCTCGCGCTGCCCGAGTAGTAAGGCAGGCCCCTATCCAACCATGACCCGAGTTCCGTGGTGGCTGACGCCAGTTTGAACACTGGTGAGGCGCGCAACTCGTCGTCAGCCGACAGCAGGATCGCCAGCACACTACCAGCGCCTTCGGCCGGCTTCGGGAACGTCACGTGGCCCCGGGCGTCGGGGGTCACCCGCGCGCCGTCGTAAAAAACCTGTACGGGCTTGCGGAACTTGGGCAAGTCCACAGCCACAGCCGTGGCCGGCACCGGCACACGATACCAGATAGTCAGGTAGGTGCTGCCCGCCGGACGCAATTGGCGATCTGCGCTGACGACCAGATCGTCGATGTTGTCCCCCTTCTCGTCGGTGGCGCGCACCATGAAACCGTACGAACCGCGCCGGAAACGAGAGACCTTCAACAACACCTGGTTCCAACCCACCTTCAGTTCGGCTTCGCGGGTCAGCGCAAAGTCTTCGCGCATCTCGTAATACCAGGGGTGCAAGTGCCAGTCGAGCAACTTCTTGCCATTCACCCACAGATACGCATTATTGTTCGCCGTTACACGCAGGTAGACTTTGCGCGCGACCGGGGAGTACACGTATGTCATGGCATAGGTCGTGCCATCCGAACCGGGCGCAAGGCCCAGAGCCGAGTACAGATCGACAGCCATATCCGGCGAACTGTAACGCTTCCAACGCAGTTCGCCGTAACGCGCGGTTACGTCCGGATTCTGTTCCGGCGGGAACGAACCATAGCATCCTGAGTGGTAAACATTCTCGAAGGGGCCCACAAGCCACCAGTCGCGGATGGTCATGCGCTCGCGCGACAACCACGTTTGAGCCCACCGCCCGTCATCGAATTCTTTCTCCGCAAAGCCGTGCGTCTCTCCCAACCCGTCCCAGGTTCCACGGAAGCGCAGACCGTACGGAGCCGCCAGACTCTTCTTTTCGGGGGTCAGGCTCCACTTGCCTGCCAGTTGCAAATCGGGCAGCTTCCCGAATGCCGGTTCCGGGGCCTTGACCTTCGCCTCGGAGTCGCCGAAGACCACATAGAACGCATCCCAAGGATCGAAATGCAGGTCCACTTCGGTGCCTTCCGGAGTGACACGCGATGCCAGCGCTTCCCGTTGACCGGTTTCCGCATCCCACTTCTCCGCCACCCCCTTCACGCGCAGCAGGAACTTCTGATCGCGCGCCTTGGCGCTGTCGTTCACGAGCCAGGAGTATTCCAATCCGTCCTTCGTACGATGCGCCGCACCCCAGTGGGTTCGCGTACCGCCAACTAACTCCACGTCACGCGGCAGGCGAGCGTCGAGGATCGGGAAAAGCTCGTTGATTTCCTCACGGATGAAGAAGGCCTTACCGCCAGCCGCGTTGGAGTGGGAAGTAATCGCTCCATCGCCCAGCGTTCCAAAGACGCGCGTGATGGCCGATGTAATCTCCGGATCGTTGCGACCCTCTTCCATCGAATCGGTGGGCAACATTTTCACGGCGATGACCGTCCCGCCCTGCTTGTAAAACTCCTCAATCTTGCGGATTGTTGAACGCCGAACCGTAGTGAGCGGCGGCAACACCAGTACACGGAAGCTCTCCTTGCCGATGTGCAGGCTGGCGCCTTCCACCTTGGCTTGGTCAAGATAGTAGGAGTCTGCGATATCGAAATCACGCAGTTCCTGCGCCATGCGATTCATCAGGTTGCCGTAGTAGAGGTTGATCATCGGTAACAGATTCGTGTTCCAGTCGGGCTTGGGAGCGTAATTCGGCAGCGCATTAGCCCAGGCAGTTTCCGTGGGCTGAAACATGAGGATGTCGGCATAGTGCCGCCCGCCGTCATTCATGAACGCAATGCGCCTGGCGTAATCGGCGTAATGGTGAAAGTACTTCCAGTAGGGCTGGTGGAAGAACCAATCGCTAGGATATTCGATTCGCGTGGCGTTGTAATTGAATGCATGCGGGACGAACAGATTGACGCCACACACACCCAGCATGTTCGTGCCGTAACGCATCTTTTGCGGGTCAAGATACGACTCACCACCTTGCACACCCTGGTTCTCAACCACGAACCGCGTGTCGCGAAAATGTGCCACGGAGGCCGCAACCTTCAGATCGCGCGGTGAACGGCCCATGTCGTGCAGCGAGTCCGCTCCCGGCCACGACCAGGCACGGTTGACACGCTGCCAGTCGCCGACGGCGAAGGCTTCACTGATCAGGTTCTCTTCCCAGGTATGGCCTGAGATTCGAGTGTTGTGCCGCTCGCACCACTCCGCCACTTGCCGCATGTAGTTCTGCGTGTAAATCTCGCTGATGACATCCAGGAAATCGCAGCGGATCTTAGGGGTGACCGTTCCTCCGTCGAAACTCAGTACGGGCAGAAACTTCCGCATGTCGTAGCCCTTCATGCGCTGGAACTCGGAGAAGAACCGGGGCGTCCAGGCAATCCTGCGGCCATAGTCGCCCTCGTGGTCGGTGTAAAGACTATCTATGACCGTGCCGAAGAACTCGGGACCCAGTGCGTAGTACTTCTCGTGTACAAGGTTCAACCACGTGCGTATCGCGTCCTTATTGAGCAGGTCCACCAGACCGCCGTCGCGGCCTTGGCTCGGCTCCAGGTAGTAGGCCATCAGCCGCCAGCCAGCCGCGGGGGCATTCCACTCAACACGCTCTGCTCCAGCAGGGATTTCGATCACCGTCAGCGTTGACTGATCGAGCGTATCCGTCCCCGTCAGCCGCGCCGCCACGGCAAACTGCAGGTTCTTCAAGCCGCTGATCTCTAAACGACCCGCCGCCGTGGAATCTTTGGACGAAAACCACAGGCTTCTCATACGGAAGTCGGGGTTCTGCGCGATCACGCGACTGCCCAATCCTGGGCTCCACGGGTCGCGCGCTTCGCCGCCCGGCCACTCGTATTCGTCCACCACGCCGAACAGAAAACCGTGCTGTTTCGACGACTCGTAGGCCGACTTCACGATCCGGAAGTACTCGTCGCTCAGATACGGTGTCTGCAGGCCGGTGCGGTTATGCACATAGGCGCCGTGAACGTGCTGCGAGACCATCTCGCGGATCTGCCGGTCCACCTCAAGCGAGTCCAGCACGCCATTCCAGAACCAGAATGGACGCACGGTGTACGTTTTCGGCGGATCTTGAAACTGTTGAAACGTGGAGGACGCCGGAGCGGCTACAAGGAGCCTGCCAAGCGCCACGGTCAGGGTGAGAACTGCCCAAGCTCGAAAGTGCATTTTCAATTGCACGATGCCACAGGGGATGATGCGCCGTCAATGCGCGGGCACGGGTCACATCGGTATCACGGCAGATACCGCAGGCTGAACAATCCGGTCTGGGGCAGGTTCGATCCTGCTAACATACTGACGTGATGACCGCAAAAGAGCGCTGGCAGACGATTATGCGGGGAGGCTCCGTGGACCGGCCGGTGTGCGATTACTGGGGCACCGGCGAGATCACGCAGCGCCTCCTGGCCGACTTGCATTGCCGTGACGAGCGTCACCTGTGGGAAACGCTTGGCGTTGACAAGTGCGTGTTCCTCGCTCCGCGCCATCCGCAGGCGAAGGAAGACACCTGGCACATCCCGTCGCTGTACAGCATTTGGGGCGTTGAGACGGTGCACATGCCTTACATGGACGGCACGGGAGAATATGAAGAGCCCGTCAACCCACCGCTTGCCTCTGCCACCACCGTGCGCGAAGTCGAGGACTATCCTTGGCCAGACCCCGCAGAGTTCATCTACGACGAGTTGCCGGCCCTCTGTGAGGAGTGGCACGATTACCCAATCGTCGGCGCGTCCTATGAGCCCTTCTTCCTCTACTGCCGCCTGCGAGGCATGGAGCAGTCACTCGAAGACCTGGTCATGAACCCGGACATCGTGGATGCCACCATGGAGCGAATCTACGAGATTCACGCCGGCATCGTGCGGCGCGTCGCCGAAAAAGTCAAAGACAAGATCGACTTCATCTATGTCGCCGAGGATCTGGGAACACAGAACTCCCTATTGATGAGCCCAAGCGCTTTTCGCCGTCACGTCAAGCCGTGGCTGCACAAGATGATCGAACTCACTCATTCTTACGGCCTCTGGGCGTTCCATCATGACGACGGCGCCATTCGACCGCTATTGCCCGACCTGATCGAGATCGGGGTCGATGTACTGAATCCCATCCAGTGGCGTTGCAAGGGCATGGAGAGGGAAGCGTTGGCAACGGATTTCGGCAAGGATCTGGTGTTTCACGGCGGCGTGGATAACCAGCAGACGCTCCCGTTTGGCACACCTGTGGACGTGGCCCAGCAGGTGCGTGAGAACCTAGCGGCCTTCGCGCGATGTAAAGGCTACGTGGTTGCGCCATGTCACAACCTGCAGGCAAACACCCCTACTGCGAACGTCGTGGCGATGTACGAAGCCGCACATCGCTGAGGCTATCCGCAGCGCACCCGGACGGCGGCGAAGTCCCGAGCGCGTCCGGCCCTCAGATGTGTCTCGTTGAATACGCTTGACTTTCGTAGTCGTCCCGAATACGTTGTCTCCAGGGGGGACGCATGGCCGAGGGGCGGCGCAGCGTTATCCGTTGGGTTTTGGGTGGCGGCATCACAGCCTCCATCGTCTCCTTCCTGTACCCGGCTTTACGGTTCATGAGTCCGCCTGAGATACCGGAAGCCGCCGTTGATGAGGTCAACGCGGGGAAGGCGGCCGAACTCAAGCCAAACAGCGCAAAGATCGTCAAGTTCGGAAGCCGACCCGTGCTTTTGATTCGGCTGGACGAGACGAAATGGCGTGCCTTCTCCGCCGTCTGCACCCACTTGAATTGCACAGTTCAGTTTCTGGACACAGGCCATCGGATTTGGTGCGCCTGCCACAACGGCTTCTATGATCTCAGCGGCCGAGTGATTTCCGGACCGCCGCCGAGGCCGTTGGAAGAGTACACAGTCCACGTACGCGGGGAGGAAGTGATAATTTCCCGGCATTCCTAGCTGGAGGAAGAGGGCGATGTCCTGGGCCGAGAAACGGAAGGCTGTTCTTGGTTGGTTGGATGATCGCCTCGCGCTGGGCGGCATCCGCGAATTCCTCACGCACAAAAGTGTCCCGGTACACTCGGCAACCGCGTGGTATTACTTCGGTGGGATCACGCTGTTTCTGTTCGTAATTCAGGTACTCACAGGGATTTTGTTGCTGCTGTATTACCGTCCCACCCCCTCCGAAGCATACGAAAGCGTCCAGTTCATCATGACGCGTGTGTATTTTGGGTGGCTGGTGCGGTCCATCCACAGTTGGTCGGCGAATCTCATGATCCTGTCAGCCTTTGTCCACATGTTCAGTGTTGTCTTCCTCCACTCCTACCGCACACCTCGCGAAGTAACGTGGCTCAGTGGTGTCGGGCTATTGGGTCTCTCGCTGGCTTTCGGCTTCAGTGGGTATCTCCTTCCGTGGAATATGACCGCTTACTTCGCCACCAAGGTCGGCACCGACCTGGCAGCCAGTCTTCCCTGGATCGGTGAACCACTGGCGAGGTTCTTGCGAGGCGGAGACGACGTCGGAGGAGCGACACTTACCCGGTTTTTCGGATTCCATGTTGCGGTACTGCCCGGAGTGACGATGTTGTTTCTGATGGTCCACCTGGCCTTGGTACAGAAGTTTGGCATCAGCGTCCCTCTGAGGGTGGAAGAGGCCTCCAAACGCAACTCCCAGAAGATTCTCGAGATGCCCTTCTTCCCGAATTTCTTCTTGCGGGAATTGATGGCTTGGTATGCTGCGCTCGGCGTGCTTGGATCTCTCGCGGCACTCTTTCCGTGGGAACTGGGAGTCAAAGCGGACCCGTTTGCCTCGGCCCCTGCCGGGATTCGCCCCGAATGGTTCTTCTTGGCGCCGTTCTACACGTTGAAGCTGATCCCCGGCCATGTATTCATGTTCGAGGGCGAGTTATTGGGCCTATTCGGTTTCGCGCTGGTGGGAATATTTTGGGCGCTGCTGCCCTTCTGGGCAGTGAACTCCGCCGGATCAATCAGAACAAGGCTCGTGACCGGCGCTGGCGTGACTTTATTGGCGTACCTTTCAACATTCACGGCACTGGGGTACTGGCGATGAGTTGCCCACAGACAGTTTGCGTGCTGCTGGCGTTTGCGACAGTGGTGGCGCTGGGCGCCAAAGACTCCTGCACGGAGTGTCACTCGGCGCTTGAAGGTAGATTGCAGGCCCCCGTGACGGAGTCTGCGGCCGATGTTCACAAGCGCGTCGGCTTCAATTGCGTGGGCTGCCACGGCGGAAATCCGGAAGCCGAAGATCCAGGAGCAGCCATGAACCGTGCCCGCGGTTTTATTGGGGCGCCGGTTCGCTCGGCAGTCCCGAAACTGTGCGCACACTGCCATAGCGACGCAGTTCTGATGCACAAATATGAACCACAACAGCGCGTCGACCAATACGCCCAATACGTCACCAGCGTGCACGGCAAACGTATTTCTGCCGGCGATAGCGGAGCGGCTGTTTGTACCGATTGTCACGGAGTCCACGGCATACGCACCGTGAAAGATCCACTCTCTCCAGTCCATCCGCTCAGATTGCCGGAGACTTGCGCCCGCTGTCACGCCGATCCGCAACACATGGCAAAGTACAAGATCGCCACAAATCAATTTGCTGATTACCGCCGCAGCATCCATTGGGAGGCTCTCGAAAAACGCGGCGACTTGTCTGCCCCGAGTTGCGCCTCTTGTCATGGGAATCACGGAGCCACGCCGCCAGGGATCGAGTCCGTAGCAGCTGTTTGCGGCACCTGCCACGTTCTCATGGAGAACCTTTTCAACAAAAGCCCACACCAGCCGGTGTTCGCCGCCATGAGCATCGCATCCTGTACTACCTGTCACAGCAACCATGCTGTCCTGAAGACGTCCCCAGCCATGCTTTCCGGACCGAACGCAGTGTGTTCGCGCTGTCATGAACCCACATCTGCCGGAAGGTTGGCCGCAGTCGAGATGAGCAATTCGATCGCGAAATTGCGCGACGCCTTGGATCGATCGAATACCATGCTGGATAAGGCGTCTAGAGCCGGCATGGAGGTTTCCGAAGCCGTACTTAGAGAGAATGATGCACGGGAAGCTCTGGTGAAGGCCCGGGTCGCGGTCCACGCATTTGATCCAGCCGCCGTGGAGAAACCCGTTCGAGAGGGCTTGGCCGTTGCCGGCGAGACCTATCGAGCTGGAGCCGCTGCAATCCAGGAGCTTGGACGGAGACGCCTCGGCTTGGGTATATCACTGGTCACGATAGTAATTACGATGGCCGGTCTCTGGATGGCCATTCGGCATCTGGAGTCAGGACCGCGCTGAGGCGCGTGCATGCAGCATCGGCAGTGGCAGTCGTTCAACAATCAGTGAAGCGCGGCCGCTACTCTCAGAAACCGAAGCGAGTATTGGATTGCCTGAAATCTCAGATCGGTATCTCGTCGCAATCGCCGGGGCTACAGGATACATAGGGGGCCGCCTCGCTCCACGCTTGATCGCAGACGGATACAGCCTCCGTTGTCTTGTTCGCTCGCCAGAGAAACTCACCGCCCGAGCGTGGGCCAAGAGCCCCGGTGTCGAAGTCGAGCAGGCGAACCTGGCGGATGCCGTGTCACTTGCCAGAAACCTTTCGGGATGCGAGGCAGCATTCTACCTGGTCCACTCCATGACGTCTGCCGGTCCAGAATATGAGGACCGCGACCGTCACTTAGCGTTTCAGTTCGCACGTGCCGCACAAGAGGCTGGTGTTAGGCGAATTATCTACCTGGGTGGGCTCGGGGAGACCGGGCCTGACCTCAGCAGGCACTTGTCTTCGCGTCGTGAAGTTGAGGAAGCATTGGCTTCCACGTCTGTGCCCGTTACGGTGTTACGAGCAGCGATGATCATCGGGTCAGGTTCAGCGTCATTCGAGATCCTGCGTTATCTTGTCGAGCGGCTGCCCGTAATGATCACCCCTAGGTGGGTGAGCACGCCGTGCCAGCCGATTGCGGTTAGGAATGTCATCGGGTATTTGGCCGGGAGCTTGTCAGTAACGGAGACATCGGGAAAAGTCTTCGACATCGGTGGCTCAGACGTACTGTGTTACCGAGACATCATGCGCGTCATGGCAGAAGAGCTTGGCTTGAAGAAGCGCTGGATTATCCCGGTTCCTGTGTTGACGCCGCGTCTCAGTTCGTATTGGATTCATCTGATCACCCCGCTGAGCCATAACATTGCCAAGCCACTGGCGGAGGGGCTCAAGAATCCGGTCGTTTGCCGTGAAAACCGAATCAAAGAATTGATTCCACAAAGACTTCTGAGCGTTCGTGAGGCGATACGAGAGGCTCTGTCAAAAATCGCGCAGAATCAAGTCGAAACGACCTGGTCGATGGCCGGTTCCATTCCCGGTGACCCTGGTTGGGCAGGAGGTACCGTCTTTCGGGACGCGCGGGAGACGACGATCGAAGCTGCGGACTCGACGGTATTCCATGCGGTCTGCCGAGTGGGCGGCGGACACGGATGGTATGCCGCGGACTGGCTCTGGAGGATCCGTGGCTGGATAGACCGCATGGCAGGGGGACCTGGTCTGCGCCGAGGACGGCGCGATTCGGAGAGTGTGGGTTACGGCGAGGCTCTCGACTTTTGGCGCGTGACTGGTTTTGAGCAGAATCGCAGGTTGACGTTACGCGCAGAGATGAAGCTTCCAGGACAAGCCCTTCTTGAATTCCGCGTTGAGCCGCTCTGTTCAGATCAGTCCGTTCTGCGGCAGGTGGCTCTGTTCCGGCCCCGTGGACTCTTTGGCCTCCTCTATTGGTATGCTGTGGCACCGCTGCACCACATTGTCTTCCGTGGCATGTTGCTTGGTATCCGCCGGGAGGCTCTCCAGATTCAGATGCAGACGACACCTCACCAGGACTCGAGCGGTCCCGCCTGAGAACGGACGCGTCTTATTTCCCGTCAGCAAGTCTGCGCCTGTAACAGAAGCAGGGAGAAACGCCCTCTGCATTCAGGAGAGGTATGTCTGATTCAAGAGGTGTAGCCTGGTATGCATGAGGGGCAACCATGGAAAAGAAACCGACATACGAGCAGGCACAGCTCAATTTGCAGCTCTATGATTTGCGGCGGGAGGCGCGGCTGCGCCAAGCTCGCGATTGGTATTTCAAGAACTACCACCCGCGAACTTTCGACGACGCCATGCGCATCGCGCCGCATGGGACCGAAGAGGGCACCTTCGTATTCATGGTGTTCGGCTACTGGGAGCAGGCCTGCGCGTTGCTCAATTACGGTCTTCTTCACGAGGACCTTTTCTTTGACACGAGCGGCGAGTTCTTCGCTGTGTGGGAGCAAGTAAAGGATATCCTCCCGGAAGGCCGGAAGCGTTTCTCGGATCCGACTTTCCTCTCAAGTCTTGAGAGGGCTGCAGCACGATTCGAGACATGGATCGAGAACCGCGCACCCGGTCATCTCGCTGCCATGCGTGAATACATGCGGCAAGAACAGGCTGCGGCGGCGAAGGCTCGCTAAGACAGGAACCAGTTCGTTCTCGAGGCTAAGCGACAGGGTTAGAAGAAGAGGCGAGGTGTGTAAATCAGGATCTCTTGATACACCGCCTCGCCTCATTCTGTTGGCCTGCATAGCAGTTACGCTCGGGCGATGCATGTCGTTTCCCGCGAGCAGCTAAGGAAACTCATACAGCGCACATCGATTGAGTCCCGCTTTGTAGGCTTGCATCAAATCTCAAGAGGAGGGGCAAACCATGCGCGTCATGGTAATCGTCAAAGCAGACAGGAACTCGGAAGCGGGTATTCTTCCGACTCAAAAGATACTCGCCGACATGGAGAAATTCAACGAGGAACTGGTGAAGGCCGGAGTAATGCTTGCAGGTGAAGGACTCCAGCCCAGTTCGAAAGGCGTGCGGGTCCGGTTCTCAGGGGACAAGCGAATTGTGACGAATGGGCCGTTCCCAGAGACGAACGATCTGGTCGCTGGATTCTGGATCTGGCAGGTGAAGTCGACAGACGAGGCGGCTGAGTGGCTCAAGCGCGCTCCGTTCGACCAGACCGAAGTGGAGATTCGACAGGTTTACGAGATGGCAGACTTGGCGCCCAGCGATCCAACGGGTGAGATCAGGAAGAAGGAAGAGGAACTTCGCAAGGCCATTGCAGCAGGGCACCATTAGTCGCGAGTAGGGAGATTTCAAGCGCATCGTAACGTGGCGCAGGTCAATTGTGGGCCTGAGTCGACGCAGGTATTGGCTGTGTTGTGGTGTACCCCGCGCCACACGAACTAGTGGGTCCGCGAAGTAAACTGACATAGTGCTGCTACTTCGTCAGGCTGAAGGGCTGCAGCACGGTGAATGAGTTTGTACTGAAACGGCGGCATATCGCCGTCTTTCACGTCCTCACACATGTTTCGTAAGGCCTGCAGTTGTTTTTCCGGGCTCATGCGGCCCCACTGCGAAAAATTGAGGACTTCGCGAGCTTCCGAAACATCGTGTACCACCAGCCACGACGCCGGGGCAACACGGCTGTACCAGGGCCAAACCGTTTGATTGGAGTGACAGTCCATACAGGATCGCCCGACGATATCCTTCACCGGTGCGGGCGGCTTTGCCAGTGTCTCGAAAGATACCGCGGGATCCGAGGAAGGATTTGTGCGGTTGGGTTGGATCAGCTGAACGACAGCAACCAGTCCTACCAGGACGAAAACCGCGAGTTTGATCTTCTTTCCCATAGCGTCGAGTCCTGAATCGCAGTCTCGGGCTTGAGCGTTCGTGGTGTGCTCTCCGGTAGCTTCGCAGGCCTAATGGAGTTCACCGGCTACTTGCCAGGCAGCGCCTTCAGCCACGTGACCAAGAGTCTTTTCCGGCCTTTCAGCCAGCATCAGCATAACACGGACGCCATGTTCCGAAGCGCTTCAGAATCATTTCTGTATTATGGTCAGCCCTGTCACTGCCCAAGAATTCGTCTGGCCGCCGAGGCTGGACCCACCGCGTGAATCACCAGGAGACAACGCAGCGTGGGAGCACGAATTCAATCCTGCCGGACTGTCTAATTGAGCCGAAACAGGTTTCATGCTAGGCTTTGAAACGTCTTAAAGTTCATAGGTGACGCGATGGCAATTTTCGTAACCGGAGGCGCGGGGTTCATCGGTTCGCAGTTCATTCGAGACTGGATTCAGAACTACCCCGACGACACCGTAATCAATTTCGATGCTCTTACATACGCGGGCAACCTGGAAAACCTGGCATCTGTCGCCGGCCACTCCACGTACCGTATGATTCGGGGCGATATTTGTGACGTCGAGGCTGTCAGAACTGCGTTGCCGGAAGAGTGCGATGCCGTCGTCAATTTCGCGGCCGAGTCCCATGTGGATCGCAGCATCCTCAGTGCGGCGGAGTTCGTCCGAACCAATGTATTGGGGACACAGGTTCTTCTGGATGTCGCGCGAGAGAAACGAGTGAAGAGGTTCCTGCACATCTCGACCGACGAGGTTGGTGGGAGTATCCCAGCACCCGGGCTATTTCGTGAGGACTCGCCGTTGGTCCCAAGCAGTCCGTATGCGGCCAGCAAGACCGCCGCTGAGCATCTTGTGAGAGCTGCAGTACACACTTTCGGAATCGACGCGATCATCACACGCACCAGCAACAATTACGGCCCATATCAGTTCCCGGAGAAACTGCTGCCCTTGGCCATCAGCAACGCACTGGCGGATCACCCCATCCCCGTCTATGGCGACGGGCTACAGATTCGCGACTGGATTCACGTCGCTGACAACAGCCGGGCACTGCAAATGGTTCTGAAAAAGGGCCGCGCCGGAAGCACCTATCACATCGGGGGCGGGCATCCTCGCACGAACCTCAGTGCATTGCGCCTGTTGCTTCAGATCCTTCAAAAGCCCGAGACGTTGTTGACCGCCGTTACTGACCGTTTGGGGCATGACCGGCGGTACGCGGTCGATTATTCGCGAATCGAGGTGGAACTCGGCTGGAAGCCACTGATCGAGTTTGAAGAAGGATTGCGAATGACTATTGATTGGTATCAGTCCAATCCAGAATGGGTCTCACATACGCGCAGCGGGGAATATAGGGAATACTACAAGCGCGTTTACGGCGGGGAGATAAGCTGCTGATTCTGTCGATGTGACCGTTCATCACGGGTTGGTTGCTCGATGGTCCCTAAGCCATCCCAGCAGTTCGGTGGCATCGAAGAGAACGTTGAGCAGCGACGTCCCGGAGCCGCTAGACGTGTTTCTCTCGAATGCACTCTTCAAGCGCAGCCTGCCACGGCCGGACGGGCGGAAGCTTCGTATTCCGCAAAACGGCACGGCGCGGACGGCGTGCTTTGCGTGGCATCTGTGATGCCGGAAGAGGCGCCACTTCCACCATCTTCTGTGCCTGCCGGAAGATCTCACAGGCAAAGTCGTACCAGCTCGCCTCACCGCTGTTGACGGCGTGATAAATTCCTGACGGCAGCCGTCTCGCCACCACACTCCGCGTGATCGCGGCAAGGTCCGGAGCGTACGTGACGCTGTTGACCTCGTCGGACACGGCACTGATTCGGTTGCGCGAGGCCGCCAGGTCCAGCATCAGATCGACGAAACTGCGCTTAGAGACCTCACTCTCACCTTTGGGCCCGAATAGAACTGCCGTACGCAGAACGTACCATGTATTAGCAGCGCGCTTGGCGATCTGGCGCTCGCCCTCCAATTTCGATTGGCCGTAAACAGAAAGTGGCGACGGCACGGCGTCTTCGGCGTACTCACCGATGAGGCCGTCGAAAACATAGTTGGAGCTGTAATGCACCAGGACTGCGCCGATTTCGACGGAAAGATCTGCAAGACGTCCGGGAAATTCGCCATTCAGCGCGAAGGCTGCGTCAGGTTGGGCCTCGGCCCCATCGACATTGTTGTACGCCACGCAGTTCACGATGACGTCTGGAGCAGGATCCAGGGCCAGCACCTTCGCTCGGAACTGCGCGCTGTCGAGCACGTCGGCATCCTCGCGATCCCAGGCAACGGCGTCAGAATACAAAGCGCGCAACTGTGTGCCAAGCATTCCGCGCGCGCCGAGAATGAGAGTCCGGTTCATCAGAAGGGGAACTACCATTATAGGAACCTCAACGGAGCCTGCTCTAATCCGGACTCATTATTATTCGGATCCAGCCCCAAGATTCTGCATGCAAACATCATTCCAGGAGAGTTGGCTGAAACGCAGCACCGCATCAAACGTGGAGTTCCACGCAGAACCAGTTGGATGTCCTGTCAGAGCGCGCGGGTTCGACGCGGATCTCGATCATACGGAGCGTCTGGTTCCGGCCCTCTAATGTTTGCTGTTTCACTTCGTGAAGACTTCGAGTCCTGAGCTAGTGGAAATAGAGGCCGCCATTCACATCGAGCACAGTGCCGGTCACCCAACGTGCTTCATCGCTCGCGAGGTACAACGCCGCTGCGGCTACGTCCTCTACCTTCCCAAGCCCAAGGGGGATCATGGCTTCCATGCGCCGAACACCTTCCTCGTGGTGGCAGTCAAACAGCATGTCGGTGGCGATGACGCCGGGCGCGATGGCATTCACCGTGACACCGTATTCAGCGGCAGTACGAGCGAGGGTTCGTGTGAAGCCCAGCATCCCGCTCTTGGCCGCGGCATAGTGCACGAAACCACGTAGCGCGCCTTGGTGAGCGACTACCGAACTAATCTGAATGATCCTTCCCCCACGCTCATTGCGCATCCGCTTCATTCCCTCGCGAGAACAGAGAAACGTGCCAGTGAGGTGCGTGGCCAGAGTCTCCGTCCAGTTCGTAAGCGTGGTACTGAAGATATCCTCTGAAAACACGATTCCAGCATTATTCACCAGAATGTCCAGACGTCCGAAATGGTCGTCGATCGCGGTGAATAAGCTCGCCACTTGTTGCTCATCACGCACGTCCGCTTCGACGACCAGACAGCAGCGTCCAAGGCTCTTTATCTCCTGCCTGACCTGCTCGGCTTCCGCAGGCTGCGCCAGATGATCGATGATGATATCCGCTCCCGCCTGCGCGAAGGTTCGCGCAATGGCGGCTCCGATCCCGCGTGAGGAGCCAGTGACCAATGCTACTTTACCGTCCAGACGAAACAAGTTGTCCTCCTGATGGCGACAATTTCATCGCCCGGCTGTGATCGCCAGGAAATGTGAACATTGCGCCGAAAACCATGCTCAGGCCGCCGCAAACATAGACAACGGCGAGCCACGAAAGTCCTGAAGATAGTCCAACGGTCTGTTTCACAGCTCCGAGTGCCACCGGAGCCAGGGATCCGGCGAGGAACGCAAATGCAGTAACAAGCGCCGTGGCCGAAGCGTGAAGGCGCGATTGGACCACCTCAAACAATGCCGCGTATGTATTCGAATCGAACACGCCGCGGAAAAATCCAAATCCGGCGAGGGCAGCCAATGAGCCGGCCAGGCTCGAATTGCTGCCCAGCCAGTACAGGAACGGCGCGCCCGCAAGCAGTGCCGCCGCTTGCAGCTCCATACGTCCGCTTGCGCGTCGCCGGGCAATCCTGTCCGACAGCCATCCTCCCAGCAGCACACCGCAAAACGCTGTCACATGGTGATAGAACATGCTGGCAAAGCCCGCTTCCACCAGGGACAATCCAAAGCGTTCGTGCAGTTGAGCCGGCATCCAAGTGAGGTATCCGACGTTGACAAACACGAGTGCGCTGAGCCCGATGGA
>JBDKSR010000032.1:0-6169 GCA_039680545.1 Bryobacteraceae bacterium
GGACGGCAACCGCCTCCAGGACCAGGCTTGCATCGAGGCCCGGCAAACCCTCAAACGGGAGCATCGTGCTGGCCGGCGGCCTGTCCTTATCATAGAATTCGAAACGCACCTTCCGGACGAGGTCCGCGACCGCGTCCGAAAGCGGATACACGCTGGCCATCGCCACGTCCTTCAGCGAGGCGCCCTTCTGTGCCAGATCGCGGCCGAGACGCTGAAAGGCCAGCCGGACATCGTCCGCCTGAAAACGAAAGGCCAGCCGGCCACCGGAGAAGACCACTTGCCGGGCGCCCACCAAGGCGACCTGCGAGTAGTTTGGCGATTGCGGCAGCCCCGGCGGATTCAGGAACCGCAGCGGTTCACCCACCGGCGTGCGCAAACGGGCGATCGCTTCGCATTCGACAAGGCTGCGGCTCTGCGCGCGCAGGGTCTGTACAAAATTCCACTTGGCGCGCGGGAACTGGGTCATCGCAACACTGCGCACAGCGTTGATATCCTGCAGCGAACTGAGAAAACATGTGGCGCGGAGGACGTCATCGCGCTCGGCACCAGCCGCTCGTACCGCCTCCGCGAGTTTGCCAATCGACTTCCGCGCGAGGGGCGCTACGTCGAGAACGATCTCCTCGGAGGTGGCCGCCTGCCCGGAGATGAACGCCAAGCCATTCGGATTCTGCACCTTTCTCGACACGGAACACGACTCGATCACGACGTGTGCGCCATCGACCGGAAGGCCCCCCACTTGGATGATCGTCAGAACGGGCAGGGGCAAACGGCGCTCAGTGAAAACTTCGCTGACGATGGCCTGCACCCGGCGTATGTCGCCGCTTCCCGCCACGAAGGCGCGCAGCTTTATGATGGAACCTCCGCGACTCTGGCGTTGGATCGCTTTCAGGGCGTTGCGCACTTGCTCCGAAAGCAAACCCTTGGTGGTCAGCGGCGAGACATCGAAGGACAAATGGCTGGTGCTGGCTGCGACAGCCGCCGGAGGCTCCTCCGGCAGCGGCACGGGATTGATGACATCCTTTTGCCGCTTCTCCTGTTTGAACCTTTGCTCAGCGGTTGCGCCCGGTGGCAGGAGCGAGTACAACGCGAACAGAGTGAAGAGGAACAGCGCCGGCTTTCGCATCGCGTCTCGGAATTGATTGTACCAAAGTAGTCCAACCCTAAATTTCTTGGAGTAGGCAGTCCAATATGGTATGGTATGGACGGAGGGCTCGATGCTGCCATCTCCGACACTCAAACCCGACTCCGAGGAACCGCTTTACCGGCAGCTATTTGACTATGTGCGGGATCTGATCTCGACGAGCCGCTTGCGTCCTGGAGATCGCCTGCCATCCACCCGCGACTTGGCTGGTCAGCTTGGACTGAACCGGACGACCGTTTCGGCGGCCTACGAGTTGCTTGAATCGGAGGGCCTGATTCGAGGCCATGTGGGCCGCGGCAGTTTCGTAATCGGCCTGCCCGAATCCAGGGAGCCGGGCCTCGATTGGGAGGAAGCGCTCCAATCGTGGGACCGGACCGCTCCGCCGCAAACCCCGTCTCGCGGCGCCGAGGGAGAGGTGATCAGCTTCGCCAGTTCCCGGCCCGATGAGCACCTGTTTCCGCTGGACGAATTCCGCGCAACGTGCCGTGAGGTGATCGACAGCGGGGAAGCGGCCACGATCCTTCAGTTGGGCTCCCCGAGCGGTTACGGCCCACTGCGGGATTACCTGATTGAAGAGGGACGGCGTGAAGGTGTCGCGGGCTCTCGCGACGACGTGCTGGTCACCAGCGGCTGCCAGCAGGCGATGGATCTGTTGCAGCGCGTATTGATTCGGCCGGGCGACACGGTTCTTCTGGAGGACCCTGTATATCCGGGGGCGAGGAACGTCTTTGCACGGGCTGGAGCGCGGCTGGTAGGGATACCGGTTGGTCCGCAGGGCATCGACCTGGAGCATCTCGAGCGCGCGCTGGCGAGTGAGCGGGCGAGGCTCTTGGTCGTTACGCCGAACTTTCAGAATCCAATGGGAGTGACGCTGCCCGCCACGGCGCGCCGGATGGTAGTCGAGATGGCCCGGCGTGCACGAGTGGTCCTGGTAGAGAATGATATTTACGGCGGATTGCGTTACAGCGGCGATCCGCTTCCGACGTTGAAGGAGTTGGACGAGACCGGCGACACAGTTCTGCTGAGAAGTTTTTCAAAGGTCGCGTTTCCCGGCTTGCGCGTGGGATGGGTAACCGGACCGCACGCTTTGCTGGCACGCCTTGCCGAGGCCAAGCAGTGGACAGACCTGCATTCCGAGCAACTCTCGCAGGCCGTGCTGTTGCGTTTCGCGGCGTCGGGCCGGTTGGCGGCACATCGCGCTCACATCTTGCAGGCCGGCGCGGAACAGCTCAATGCGGTTCTCGACGCGTGTGGGCGGCACCTTCCCGAAGGAGCGCGGTTCACGCGGCCCCAGGGCGGCATGAACCTGTGGGTGCGGCTTCCGCATCCGCTCGACGCGGGCGAACTGCTGGCGCGTGCCGCGATGGAGAACGTGACGTATCTGCCCGGCAAGTATTTTGAGGTGACGCGGCACGACCCCGGCGGTCTGCGGCTAAGTTTTGCGGGACTCGCGCCCGAACAGATCCGCGCGGGTATCGCCATATTAGGCAGGGTTTTTATGGAAGAACTGGAGCGGGCGAAGGCGCTGCGGCACTTTGAACCCGCTACGGCAATGGTATAGGAGACAGTTGCATGTTCTTGGATGACACATTTCGAGTGAAAGTCGGCCTGGCTGAGATGCTCAAGGGCGGCGTGATCATGGACGTGACGAACGCCGAGCAGGCGGTCATCGCGGAGAAGGCCGGCGCGGCGGCGGTAATGGCGCTGGAGCGGGTCCCCGCGGACATCCGCAAAGAGGGCGGCGTGGCGCGTATGGCCCCGATCCGCAAGATCCGCGAAATCATGGCCGCCGTTAGCATTCCCGTGATGGCGAAGGCCCGCATCGGCCACTTCATGGAGGCGCGCGTCCTCGAATCGCTCAAGGTTGACTACATCGACGAGAGCGAAGTGCTCACTCCGGCCGATGAAGAGCACCACATCGACAAGCGGCAGTTCGGCGTCCCGTTCGTTTGCGGCGCGCGCAATCTTGGTGAGGCGCTGCGGCGGATCGCGGAAGGCGCGGCGATGATCCGCACCAAGGGCGAGGCCGGCTCCGGCAACATCGTGGAAGCGGTGCGCCACATGCGGACCATCCAGAAGGAAATGAAGCAGCTCACGGTGCTGGGCAAGGAAGAGCTGGTGGCCGAATCGAAGAAGCTGCAGGCCCCGCTCGAACTGGTCGAGTGGGTCGCCGCGAACGGCAAGCTGCCCGTGCCGAATTTCTCGGCGGGCGGAATCGCCACCCCGGCCGACGCGGCGCTGGTGTTGGCGCTGGGCGCGGAGGCGGTCTTCGTGGGTTCGGGAATCTTCAAGAGCGACGATCCCGACGCGCGCGCCAAGGCGATCGTGAAGGCGACCACGTACTGGCAGGATCCGGCGAAGCTGCTCGAAGCGAGCGAAGACCTTGGCATGGGTATGCCGGGACTGGACGTGTCGAAGCTGCAGGAGTCCGAGCTGCTACAGACGCGGGGCTGGTAGCGGATTCGGCGCGGGAGACGTTCCGCGCGATTGGTGAAGAATGACTCGAAGTAAGACGATTGGCGTTCTCGCCCTCCAGGGCGATTTCGAGGCGCACCAGAAGGCGCTGGCGCTGGCCGGCGCGGAAGCGATACAGGTGCGCACCGCGGATGAACTGGAGGGCGTGGACGGTTTGGTGATCCCGGGCGGCGAGAGCACGACCATGCTGAAGCTGCTCGGGGAGGAAGGGCTGCTCGATCCGATTCGAAGTTTCGGCGCGCGGCGTCCGATTTTCGGCACGTGCGCCGGAGCGATTCTGCTGGCGACCGAGGTTTCACATCCGGCGCAGTTGTCGCTCGGACTGATGGACATTTCCGTGCAGCGGAACGGCTATGGACGGCAACTTGACAGCCACGTGACGACGAGCCGTCCGGAAGACGAATTCCTTCAGCGCATGGGCGGCGGCGACCTGGAGATGGTGTTCATACGGGCGCCGATCATTGAGCGTGTGGGCCCCGCCGTGCGCGTTCTGATTGCGCATCGCGGCTCGCCGGTACTGGTGGAGCAGGGAATGCACCTGGCCGCGACGTTCCATCCCGAACTGACGGCGGATGCGCGTGTGCACCGGCTGTTTCTCGCCAAGACCGGCGCATAGAAGGTGTCGTGAAAGTCCTCTTTGTGTGCATCGGCAATTCGTGCCGCAGCCAGATGGCGGAGGGATTCGCGCGCGCATACGGCAAGGATGTCTGGGAAGCCGATAGCGCAGGGCTGATGCCGGCGGCAATCGTGGTCCATCCGACGCGAGCCGTGATGGAGGAGAAGCACATCAGTCTGAAGGATCATTTCCCCAAGAGTCTGGCCGAGGTGCGGCTCGCGGACTACGACCTGGTGGTGAACATGAGCGGCGAAGAACTGCCGCGCATCGTAAAAGCGCCGGTGCGTGTTTGGAAAATCGAGGACCCCATCGGGAAGAGCGAGAAAGTGTACCGGCGCGTGCGGGACGAGATTGAGCAGTTGGTAATCGCGCTTGCCGGGGAAGTGCGCGCGCGCCGAAAATAGCACGTCAAATTTGACAGCGGCGTGTCATTCCGTCACAATTAAAAAGCAAGCCAGCCTAACGTGCGGATGTGGCGGAATTGGCAGACGCGCATGGTTCAGGTCCATGTGGGGGCAACTCCGTGGAGGTTCAAGTCCTCTCATCCGCACCAAACCCCTTACGCTATTTCTGAAGTGATCCGTTTCAGTTGACCATTGAGCGGTAGGGGCGGTACTTTCCGCCTTCCGGCCGGGGCAGCTCGGGCACAACGCACACAGTAATATCGACACCTCCACCCACAGCCGCTTCCAACTGACTTTTGATCCTGTCCAAATCGTCCTGACCAGGGGTGTGACCCGGCAGGGCGACGACCTTCACTTCGATGCGGTCGATTCTCTCCTGAACGATTTGGTACCGGCGCAGCCAAGGGGTATCGAGGACCAGAGGGACCAACAGGTGGTAGGGATGGATTTTCGAACCGTCGGGCAGCGTGAAGCGCTCGATCGACCTTCCCTGTATCGACTCAAGCGTTGCATGCGGTGCACCGCACGGGCAGCGCAGCGGTCCCCGCGTCACCAGGTCGTGCAACGGGAGGCGGATCAACGGCATCGCGAAAGAATGAAGCGCGGTTCCCACCAATTCTCCGGATTCACCGGGCTTGGCAGGTTTACCGTCCTTCAATACCTCGACGATTATGCTGCACTCTGACACGTGATAGAGCCCGGTCTTGCCGCACTCGTGCGCCACCAGATTGAACTCATGCGCCCCATAGAAGTCGTAGAGGGGAGCACCGAAGCACGCTGTAATTTGCCGGCGCATCTCAGGCGTCAGAGATTCGCCGCCGGTGACAATGAGGCGTGGGCGTATGCGGCGCCGGTCCTCTTCCGTTGCCTCGCAGGCGATCCAGGCGAGAGCATCGGGATAGCCTCCCAGCAGGTCCGGTTGAATCTCAGCCAACCGCTTGAGAACTTCACGGTTGGGCTGCAGGCAATCCACGCTGTGGTCGCGAAGCAACCCCAGGTGCGAGTAGTAAGTGCGTGAGCCTTTCTTCGGAGGGCAGACGGTGACTCCGGCGCGGACATCCGTGAGGCGGCGGCCCAGTCTTAGATGCTCCCGGATTCGCACCGCATGAAGGGCCTTCTCCTCGAATCGGGTGCGCCGGATTGTGAACGGCGACCCTGTGGTGCCACTGGTTCGGTGTGAAATGAGGCGTTTGGGGCTGTAGCCGTCCGCGACCAGATCGGAATCGGGCCGCGCCTGCATGTCGGACCGGAGGGCCAGCGGCAGGCGGTGAAGATCCTGAATGCCACGGATATCGCCGGGCTCGATTCCGTGCCGCCGGTAAAGGTCGCGGTAGAAGGGTACGCGCGTGTAAGCGTGCCGCACGAGTTCCCGCAAGCAATGGCTCTGGAAGGCCTCCAACTGCTCCCGGTTCCAACGCGGGGAGCGTATCACCGCCGCGATCGCGCGCCAATAGTGAGAAAGATCCGGCATCAGGCTTTCCGCTGATTATACAATCACCGTGTGAATTGTTTTTTTTCGTTAAAGGAGCGTTT
>JBDKSR010000033.1:0-3239 GCA_039680545.1 Bryobacteraceae bacterium
AGTCGCGTCATTCTCACGCAAGCAAAGTTGCGCTCAGGCCCCTGCATGGTGTCACGTGTCTGTACGTTAGCAGGTGCAATCTACAAACTTACGCCAGAGTAAAAATAATTTCCGTTTTTCGTTGACGCATTTATGTAACGGGACGATGTTCGAGTTATGAACGCCGGAGATGTGGCGCGGCCAGGCGACGGTTCCACGCCGAAGGAAAATACCCTATGAAACCAACCAACAAAAATAGTGCAGCAACGCAGGCCGTTGCCAATGGGGACTTGTTCGGCATTTGGGTGCCGACCGCCGAGCGAGTGCCCGCTAATCCCGAGGGCTTCCCTCGCAACGACCACGTGCCGTGCCTCTGCGCGTGGCTTGGCGAGAATGGGGGCGGAGACATGCGAATCTTGCAATGGAACGCCTACTACAAGGTATGGGACGACGCAGACGGTGACGACTTCTTCTGCAAACCGGGTGAAGTATCCCACTGGATGCCGCTTCCGCTTCATCCTTCGCAGAACAAGGCGGGTTAACCGCTGGTGGGGCTACGATTTTCAATGCAACGGTAACAATCAAAACACAGGAAATACTATGAGTGGTGGCAGCTGGGACTATTTTTACGGGCGACTCGAAGACGTCGCCTCACGCCTGCAATGTGAGCGCGACCCGCTCCGCAAAGCATTCGGCGCGCATCTGCAAAAATGCGCGAAGGCGCTGCATGACATCGAATGGGTGGACTCGTGCGACTGCTCGCCGGGCGACGAAGTGAAGGCGATAAAGGCCGTGCTCGGCAGCGATGGTCCTGCGCTCGTTCTTTCTGAGTCGCGCAAGCAGGCGGAAGCCGCCCTAGAACAACTCAAGGCTGCGCTGGCCGATTACCACAACACCGCTGATGACACACGGCCATGAGCGCGACCACCACTGACATTCTCTCGCCGGACAACGCCACGACTGCGGACAGGCCGCTCATGGACGTTGTGTCTGGCAGCTCTGGTTCTGCCTCCGTTCACTTTTCGAGCGCCTCGGACAACTGGGCAACACCTCAAGACTTCTTCGACAAGTGCAGCACGGAGTTTGGGCCGTTCGACCTCGACGCGTGCGCCGGGGCGGACAACCACAAATGCGCTCGCTACTTCTCGCTGGCGGAAAACGGGCTGGCCCAAACGTGGAGCGGGAAGGTCTGGATGAACCCGCCGTATGGACGCACAATCGGCGACTGGATGCGCAAAGCTTATGAGTCCGCACAGGCTGGCGCGCTCGTGGTCTGCCTCGTGCCAGCGCGGACAGATACGGCATGGTGGCACGACTACGCAGCGAAAGGCACGGTTCGATTTCTTCGCGGGCGGCTCAAATTCGGGGGGCACAAAAACTCTGCGCCGTTCCCCTCGGCCCTCGTGATCTTTTCTGCGCAGAACACCGCGAGTGAGACATGACCTGCGCCACAACCAACTCTAGAATCAACATAAAAACGTCCAGCGCAGGGCATTGTCTCTAATCGCTGGTTCGCTTTCTTTTTTATGGCTCACATCATCACAAACGACCTGGGGGAAACTATCAACCTAGACACCTCCGACGGCCAATATCGCTACGTCGCAAACGCGCTCGTGCAACACGGCGTTAACTCGCAAATCCTCGGGGCGCTTGCCGCTCTCTATCGCGACGGCCGCCGCATCGACTGGCTGGCCGACAAGAATAACACCATCGGCCAAGTGCTCCTACCGCGAGAAATCGTCGAACGTAACCTGACGAGCATGAGAGACGCAATCGACGCCGCTATGCACGAAGCGAACGTCCGAAATGAGCCACGCGATGAATAGTTCCACGAAGAACAGAAAACGGCCACGCAATCGCGTTGGCTCTGGAGAGTTGGTTCTGCTCGACGACGACCGCACGCCGACACGCGCCGGAGATACCGTGTGCTTCAACTACGGAATCCCGCCAATTGGCGTTCGGGCTAAGATCATCCAGCGAGGCCGCTCTCTTATCGCTCTTACTCCGGGACACACGCCTCCCGAATGCAAGCTCCGCACACTGCGGAGACACGTCGGCGGATGGGTTAAGCAGAACAAAGAGGTGAGGGACGCTCGGGCCGAATCAGGCGCGAGCCCGAGCGTTGAAGCATCCACCGAATAACTGGCCCACTCCCGAGCGTTCCTCTCTACCGCCTGGTTCAGCTCTAAAACCCCCGAAGTAAATGAAACTCAAGCCCTGCCCTTTCTGTGGCTCACGCAAATCCGAGATCGTCACTGGCTCATACACGGTGGACGGCAAGAAAACCGAGACCCAAAACGTCCTCTGCGGAAACTGCAACGCGATGGGGCCCGACACGCTCATGGGCGAGGATCGCGCTGCCCAGAAGTGGAACCGCCGTCGCAGTGCTCGCCGCTCTAAGCCGAACACCAAGGTGACCGAACGCCTACCGGCCACCGGCACCGATCAACCCAAAGGCGAACGCCGGTAGGCGTTCGGTCTAGTGACTGGTTAGCCTCCTTTTCTCTTTATGAAACCTATCATCTACTGGCCGCGTAAATACCGATGGACGCTTGGCCCGCTCGTTTGGTTGTTCGCTATGGTGCCGCTGGCTATACTCGGCGTCGCCCGCGATACCGCCGCGGCAGCGTGGGACTTCTTCTGGAATGGCTTCTGTGCAAGTGCTGCGGAGGCCATAGAACTTCTGATCGCCGGAGGTGCCGCCGTAGTCCTCGGGGCCGCACATAAACGCGACAAGGCTAACGCCAAGATCAGCAACGCCGAACCTACGACATGAGCACGAAGAAAAGACCCAAGCAGAGGCGTTGCGCTGTATCGCCTTGTTCGCTCTCCGAAGAGGCAATGTCGGAGCTGGCGGCGAAGATCGCCAACGATGTAGCCGAAGACATCGACTGCCGGGAATCGCGGGCAACGCTGCGCGAGGTCATCCGCTGGTGGTCACTCCGGAGCTGCATCGCCCACTCGGAACTCAGCCTCGCGAAAACAGATATCACGGTCGGCCGAGTCGCGCTCACATACGCGCTATCTCTCATCAAACGAAAACGCTCTCGCACGGCGAGCTATGCCCGCGAACTCGGCGGAATCTTTCTTAAAGCGAACGATCAAGATCAGCAACGCCGGGCCACCGGCAACAAACCATGAAAAAGACCAAGAGCACACCACGCGCGACGCCCCGGCGTTGCGCTGTATCGACGGGTTCTGCGGGCTCGATTTCCGATGATCAAGACTACCCGGACTGCGAGGAGCCAGCCCCGACCTGC
>JBDKSR010000034.1:0-2885 GCA_039680545.1 Bryobacteraceae bacterium
CTGCGAGCGCTGGACGGCTTCGTGCCATGCTGTTGCTGATTTTCCCGGCAGCGGCAATGCCAGTCCTGCTGGCGTATGGGGCGCGGTACGCATTCGACAGCCAGGCAGCGTTCTGGAGCGTGCTTGCAACTGTGGCGATTCTGGGCGCGGCGTTCTATAAAGTGGCGCTCGACTCCGCGCTTGAAGAGGCGGAGCGAGGAAAGGACCGGCTGCTGAGGAGTCTCTCCGAAACCGAAGGCCCCCTTCGGCTGACCTGACCGGGCTTCGACTCGAGGTTTCATCATGATGAAACGAGCATTTGTTCTTCTGATTGTGATGGCCAGTGGCCTGCTCGCGCAGTCCGCTGGTTCTGTTTCCAGGTGGTGGGAAAAGGAACCGCTGAGGATCGTGGACATGGTCACGAGTCTTGGCCGGATCGACGATGTGCCTCCGGGTCAACTCGCCGCGTGGAAAGCGTCTGGCGGGTATAACGCTGAACACCTCGAAATCATGGAGATGCACGGCGGGCTCGATGACCAAGGGTTCTTTTTCAGGTCGAAGGTCGCCGGCAAAGTGAATCCGGATTACCTGAAGCAGTACGTCGCTGAAGCGCACAAACGAGGCATCCGGGTGTTGATCTACTTCAACGTCCACTGGTACACCGAGACGTTTGGCGCGAAACACCCCGATTGGCAACAGATCACCCAGGGCGGCAAACCGGTATCCGGCGTTTACGACAACGGGACCGACTTCTGCCTGAATACGCCCTGGCGGGAGTGGTGTTTCCAGGTTATACGGGATTTGGCGGCGTACGGAGTGGACGGCATCTTCTATGACGGGCCCGTCTACCGAGCCGACACGTGCTACTGCAATTACTGCCGGGCGAAGTACCGCGCGCAGCACAGCGGCGAAGGAATGCCGCTGAAATCCCAGCGCCAGGGGGCGGCATTCAAGCGTTTACTGGACTTCCAGGTGCAAAGCATGGCGGAGTTCCTGCGCGACTCCAACCGCGTGCTCAAATCGGCAAATCCAAACGCCGCTTTTTACGTCAACGGTGGTGTTCGAGGCGCCAACTGGGCCACTGCGCGGATCAATCGCGCAATGATAGCGCACCAAGATCTGCTGGGGAGCGAGGGCGGCTTCATTGCCGGTGATCTGACCAGGGTCCCGCTCTGGAAACCAGGCTTGACCGCACGCCTGCTCGAAACACAAGCTGGCGGCAAGCCGACTGTGATCTTTTCAGCCGCCTCCCATAAGCCCTGGACGTTTTCGCTTCTTCCAAAACCCGAGCTGCGGCTTCTCTATGCGGACACCATCGCAAATGCGGCCAGCGTGTGGATGGGAGTCACCGGCTTCGATATGAAGCAGCCCGAAATGGAAGCCGTTGCGGAGATGAACCGGTTTCTGGCCGCCAACGGCCGCTACTACGTCAAAACGCGTTCCGAAGCGAAAGTTGCGGTCGTGTGGTCGGAGACAACGGCGAATTTCTATGCAGGCTCGCCGGCGCAGATGATCGACATCGACCGGATCCCGCAGCGTGGCGAAGTGGGCAATGTGGACGCGGAGTTCAACGGCGTTTCCGAATCGCTTCTGCGTGCACACGTTCCTTTCGACGTGATCGATGACGTTACTCTCGAACGTGAATCCCTGGATCGTTATCAGGCGATATTCCTGCCCAATGTGGCCTGTATGAGCGATCGCGTGACCGAACGTCTCAAGGAATACGTGAATGGAGGCGGGAACGTGTTCGCCACGTTCGAAACCTCACTGTATGATGACACCGGCATACGGCGCAGCGAGTTTGGGCTCTCGACGTTATTCGGCGTGACGGACGACAAGAGGATCGTTGGGCCGACGCGCTGGGACTTCATGAAGCCGGTGGCACAGGACGCTCTGCTCGACGGCGTGGCGCGGGAGATGATTCCATCGACCGTATATCACGTGCGCGCGAAGCCAGCGGGGGCAACGGTCCTCCTCCAATACACGAAGCCACTGAAGGGGCGCTATGACGGCGTGCCGCCGCTTACCTCCGAGCCTGCCCTTACGGTAAATCGCGTGGGGAAGGGAACGGTGGTGTACTTCAGCGGCGATCTCGGTAATCTGGTCGCCAATTTCCACCTGCCGGAGTACATGCTGCTCATGGCGAACGCAGCCGGACGGCTGGCCCTACCTCCTATTAATGTAGAGAACATCCCGGCCTCGGTTGAGGTGGTTTGGAGGTCGCAGGAGCAGGGAAAACGGAAACTACTACACCTAGTGAATTTCACAGGTGAAATGACGCGCCCCATTACCAAGATACTTTCATTACGGAACATTCGGATCACTCTCACTGACGACGGTGAGGTTAAGAACGCTTATACTTTAGTACGGCAACAGACACTCCCCATTAATAGGGACAGCCAAGGGAGAGTTCAGGTGACGCTGCCTGAGGCTGGTGAGTACGAAGTCGTTGTATTTGAACGCTGAACCGATCCTATCGGGAGTGGCCGCGGCCGAAATTGTATACCAAGCGAGGTTCGTGATCACAGCAAGTGCCACGTGCATTTGATGGTGATGGGACCCCAGAATTTTCTTGAGACAGCCAGTACCGCCCTGCATCGATGGGCGGTTCGGCTGCATAGGACAGATAGACAATACATCATGAAGACAACGATCCTGAGCGCGGCATACACTGTCGCATTCCTTTTGACTCTGGTGTCGTGCACGAAGCCGGCGCCCGAGGCGCCCGCGCCGAAGACCTCGGCGCCATCGAAGATCATTGCCAAGACGTACAATTCGGATTTCGCGCTATCCCACGATACCTACAACGGTATGGGAACAGCGAGCGACGGGAAGATCTATTACGTCCTGAGCGCGGAGCCACAGGATGTGGCCGGCCGGATGTATGTCTACGATCCGGCTACCGA
>JBDKSR010000035.1:0-10990 GCA_039680545.1 Bryobacteraceae bacterium
CGAGCACCGACTCCGTCTTGGAGGAACCGCTGTACAGGACTTGGCCCTTTTCGTCCCGAACCGATTTCAGCCAGTAAGGTGCCGCGTGTACGCCGTGGTTCACGAACACGGTGTACGCGCCAGCCACCTCAATCGGAGTCACTTCGTATGCTCCGAGCGCCACAGCGGGAGTGGGTTTGATGCGCAGGTTCATTCCGGCGCGCCTGGCCAGATCGACTACCGACTCATAACCCGTCATCTCGGCCACTTTAACTGTCGGGATGTTCAACGACTTGGTCAGCGCCTGACGCACAGTGACCGCGCCATAGTATTCCTGCTTAAAGTTGCCCGGCTCATACGGTTTGTCGTCGAACCAGAAGGTGGTCGGCTCGTCCATCACGGTCGTCAGCGGTGTAAAGTCCGGCAAACGGCCCTGCAGCGCGGCCTCGAGCGCCGCCGCATAAACAAACGGTTTGAATGCGGATCCGGGCTGCCTCTTCGCCAGCGCACGGTTAAGCTGGCTGTTTCCGTAACTGCGCCCCCCAACCAGCGCCCTGACCTCGCCGGTCTTGGGATCGAGCGCCACCAGAGCCACCTGCGCCTCCGGCAAATCGGCGTTCCGGCCCTTACGCCTTCGATTCAGGATCTCGTCCGTTTCCTGCAGCCCAATCCGGACAGCTTCCGTGGCGTCGCGCTGCAGATCCAGGTCCAGGGTCGTGTAAATCCGATAGGTATTGCTCTGAAAATCGCGATCCTGAAAACGGTCCTGCAACTCGTCGTTTACCAGATCGACAAAATACGGAGCATCGGAAGACCCGCCGCCACCCTTCACCACCGTGAGGGGCGTTGAAATCGCTTCGGCGTACTGTTGGTCCGTGATGTACCCGTTTTCGTGCATCATCTGCAGCACGATGTTGCGCCGCCGTTGCGCCCGCTCCGGCCAGCGGATCGGATTGGTGAAGCTGGGCCGCTGGATGACTCCGGCCAAGGTCGCCGCTTCAGCCAGAGTCAGATCCCGAACGTCTTTGTTGAAATACGCCTGCGCCGCCTCACCGAAACCGCGTATCGAGAAGCTACCCTTTCGGCCCAGGTCTACCTCGTTGGCGTAATACTCGAAAATCTCTTCTTTCGTGAGTTTCTGCTCGAGGTGCATCGTGATGAGCACCTCGGCAGCCTTCCGGCGCCACGTCTTCCGCTGGTCGAGCCAGAAGCTGCGCGCCAGTTGCATGCTCAGGGTCGAGGCGCCTTCTTCCTTGCGGCGCTCTTTCAGATCCACGTACGCGGCTTTCATGATGCGCAGGGGGTCGAAACCGGCGTGCTGGAAGAATCGTTTGTCCTCGGCGGAAACAACGGCGTTCACGAGCACCTTGGGAAGGTCCCGAAATACAACAATCCGCCGCTTTTCGCGCTTCTTATCGAACAGGTTCGTGACCAGCTCCGGCTCGAGTTGGTACTCGTGGCGCTCGCTGTTGTCACGCAGGGAAATGATCTGAGACACGCGGCCATCAGAAAACCGTATGACGCCGGCTTCCTGATCGAAGTACGATTCCTGGCCGGGGAAGATCTCTACGGCATCGTCCCGAAGGTGGTACCAGCCAAGCGGATTCGTCCGGCTTTCGGTGTAACCGCTGCGCCGTAATTGCTCCACCACCTCAGCGGCCGTGAGGACGTCGCCCAGCGCCACGGGCGTCGGGGCCGCGAAGATCATCGACGTGCTCTCGAACGCCCCTGCTCTCAGCTTCGTGTCAATCAGGCGAGCGTAGCGTGCGTAATAAAAGGTGAACGTCCCAATCGAGAGAACGACCCCTAAGATGAGCAACACCAGCAGGATCTTGCCTGCCGGATGCATCAGAAAACGGACCAGAAGAGCCTTGCGGGGAACCTGAAATCGAACGCCCAAAAACTTCTATGCCTCAACTGCTATTCTCTCAGAACCTGCGACAGATTTCAGACGCGTCACTCCCTAACCCTCGCGCCTTAGCCTCCGGCCGACGGCCGGAAATGCAAATCCACGGTGTAAAAGAGCAGATCGACGGGGACAATGTACAGGACTTCGATCCGCACGTGTCCGGCTGTCCGCCGCACACGCACCTGATCGATACGGACAGGAAGACCGAGACGCGCAGCCCGGTTCACCACATCCACGCGAAGCAGCGCATCCGGACGTTCGAGCGTGGCCGGAAGTTGCGCCGTCTCTTCCAGATATTGCTGCAAATGGAAGTTTTTCAGATAGACCGGCAGCAGTCGCGCGGCGAACACGCCGAGCAACGCGATCACGGCCAATCCGCCGGCAATCCTTCCGCTACGCGCGCTTATGGTCACTGTGCGATCCGCCTCATATGCAGTATAACTTCTGCACCTTCTATAGCTTCGGAAAGATGGTGTCCGCCGGGTCCCCTTGCCGTTTCGGCTTCCACTCGTTCCAGAAACCGAGCGCCCCGGACAGCACCGCAAGCACCAGCACGGATATCGACAACGCATCGAGACCAATGCGCCAGAACACTCCGAAGCCGGTCACGAACGTGCGGAGGCCCCACGCGATCAGGACCGAATCACGCACCCGCCCGCGCCTCCTCCGCTCGATAGCCTTCCCGAGAGCGTATGCGAACAGCACACACAGAATTCCGAAGATTCCGCGCAAAAGGAGCAAGTGCAGCGGCATTTCTTCACTCTGTCTCAACTGTCGTAGCGATGCAAGCACCGCCCCAACACTGAGGCCCGGTAACTGTAGAATAGGAAAGATTTTATGTACCCCAACATTCTGCTTTCCGTTCTGATCTTGCTTCTGGCCCTCCGGACTATCGGCAGAATGATGTCCAGTTCCAAGCTGACCAGGGCCGCCAGTGTCTGCATCGTTCTGCTTTTCGCCGCTGCGCTCATTGCCTGGCTCCTGCTCGGCATGTCGCCGGTTCCCAAATGGCTCACCAGGTTCCTGCTGAATATTTTCCACACGGCAGCGGCCGGGGTCGCCGCGCTCGGAAAGTCAAAATAACCGCGCGACGCATCTGACAAGCCGCCCTGCCGGGATACACTGGGTGTGATGTCGAAGAAGCTCACGGCCCACGTGCAGGCTGCGGGTTGAGCGGCCAAATTGAGTCCAAAGGTTTTGGACCAGGTGCTCGCCCGGCTGCCGCGCGAGGCGAATGAGAACGTGCTGGTAGGGTTTGACACGTCCGACGATGCCGGTGTGTACAAGCTCTCGCCGGAGTGTGCCCTGGTGCAGACGGTCGACTTTTTCACGCCGATTGTGGACGACGCATATACCTTCGGCGCGATCGCCGCGGCCAATTCTCTCAGTGACATCTATGCCATGGGCGCCAGACCGATCTCGGCGCTCTCGGTTCTCGCCTACCCCGGAAGCGATGAACTCGATGACCTCGAGCAGATTCTCCTCGGCGGCGCGGACAAGATGCGGGAGGCCGGATGCGCCGTGTTGGGCGGCCACAGCGTGAACGACCCGGAGATCAAATTCGGATACGCGGTCACGGGCTTGGTCCACCCAGACCGTGTGACGGCCAACGCGGGGGCGCGCCCCGGAGACGCACTTGTCTTCACGAAGCGCATCGGAACCGGCGTGGTTGCCACCGCCCTGAAGCGTGGCATCGCCAGCGAGGAACACGTACAGACCTCGGTCGAATCGATGCTCACACTGAACCGGGAAGCCTGCGAGACGATGCTCGAATGCGGCGTACACTCCTGCACCGACATCACCGGGTTCGGACTGATCGGGCACGCGCGTGAAATGGCGCTCGCGAGTGGCGTAACGCTTGAAATCGAGGTGGAAGCCCTCCGCTTCCTTCCCGGAGCCATCGAGTACGCCCGCGCCGGTGCGCTTGCCGGAGGCCTCAAGAACAACCGTGATTTCGCGTCGTGCGCCGCCGAGATGACCCGCCCGCTAGACGAAGAAATCGAAAACCTGTTGTACGATCCCCAGACGTCCGGCGGTCTTCTCATCGCAATGCCTGACGAAGCCGCGGATGTGTTTATTCAAAAGTGCCGGAGCGCTTACCGCGTCGGCCGCGTTTTGACGAAGCAGAGAAAGCCACTACGTATCGTATGAACAACTCTCCTCTAATCATCGCTCTCGATTTCGAATCCGCCGAGCAGGCCCGGCGGCTGGTCGGTCAACTCGGCGACGCCGTGTCCTTCTACAAGGTCGGGATGGAACTCTACGCGGCGGCCGGCATGGAGTTTGTGCGCGAGCTAACCGGCTCCGGCAAACAGGTCTTCCTCGACATGAAGTTCTATGACATCGGCGAGACGGTCAAACGCGCCGTTGCCCAGGTGGCGCGCTGTGGCGTATCGTTCTGCACCGTGCACGGAAGCAAGGCAGTCATGCGCGCCGCTGTCGAAGGCCGTGGAGACTCTCAATTGAAGCTCCTCGCCGTCACCGTCCTCACCAGCTTCGACCAGAACGACCTCGCCGACCTCGGTTACCCTTGCAGCGTCTCTGAACTCGTCGACCTTCGCGTCGCCAAGGCGATGGAAGCGGGCGTGGACGGACTGGTCTGCTCGCCGCTTGAAGTCGCGGGAGTCCGGAGTATCACCGGGCCGAAGGCCATCCTCGTAACGCCAGGCGTTCGATCGGCCGGCGCAGGCAAGGGAGACCAGAAACGAGTCGCCACTCCCGCCGAGGCAATTCGCAACGGAGCCAACTACCTCGTCATCGGGCGGCAGGTGACACGCTCGGAAGATCCGGTGGCCGAAGCTCGGAGAATCAGCGAGGAGGTTCGCGGCGTGTCACAATGAAATCTGTGACAGGTCACGAAATACGCCGTAAATACTTAGATTTCTTCGCCGAGCGCGGGCACCGCATCGTACGCAGCTCATCCCTGGTGCCGGTCAACGATCCGACGTTATTGTTTACCAACGCCGGAATGAACCAGTTCAAGGACGTCTTTTTAGGCCGCGAGAAGCGCGAATACACGCGTGCTACGTCATCCCAGAAGTGCGTGCGCGCCGGAGGGAAACATAACGATCTCGATAACGTCGGTCATACGCGCCGGCACCACACGTTTTTCGAGATGCTCGGTAATTTTTCCTTTGGGGACTATTTCAAAGCCGACGCCATCGCATTTGCTTGGGAGTTGATAACGCAGGGATACGGTCTCGAAAAGGACCGCCTTTACGTCACCGTATTCCGCGAGGACGACGAGGCTGAAATCCTCTGGCAGAAGGTCACCGGTTTCCCGAAAAGCCGTATCTACCGCCTCGACGAAAAAGACAATTTCTGGCAGATGGGCGACACCGGACCCTGCGGACCGTGCTCCGAGATCCATTACGATCTCGGCCCGAACGCTTGTGAGCCGGGGCACGAAGCCGAAGAGTTTCCGAGCGATTGCGGCGGGCGTTACGTCGAGATCTGGAACCTTGTCTTCATGCAGTATGACCGGGACAACAACGGCGCCCTGTCTCCGCTTCCGCGTCCCTCCATCGACACCGGCTTGGGGCTCGAACGAGTCGCCGCCATCATGCAGGGCAAGCTCTCGAACTACGACACGGATCTGATTTTCCCTATCATCGAGCGCGCCGCCGGGACATTTGGCATCTCTTACGGGGACAATCCGAAAACCGACACGGCCCTGCGCATTTGCGCCGACCACGCCCGCGCCACTGCATTCCTGATTCACGATGGAGTTCTGCCTTCGAACGAAGGGCGCGGTTATGTCCTGCGCAAGATCATGCGCCGCGGCATGAGGCACGCCCGTATGATCGGGGTGCAGGATCCATTCCTGTACAAGCTCACCGGTTTTGTCGCCGAACTGATGTCACCGGCCTATCCGGAGCTGATGGAGAGCATCCAGCGCGTCGCCCGCGTGGTCAAGGATGAGGAACACCGCTATCAGACGACCTTCCAGGTCGCCGAGAGAGTATTCCACGACGAAGCGAAATCCGCGGCGGGCGGAGTGCTTCCCGGGCCGGTCGCCTTCAAGCTGTACGACACTTACGGACTTGCGCTTGACGAGCAGGAGGAAATGGCTCGTGATTATGGGCTTCCCATCGACCGGGAAGGCTTCGAGCGCGAGATGGAACAGCAGCGCGAGCGCGCCCGTGCAAGCTGGAAGGGCGCGCAGCAAGCCCAAATTGCACCGGTCTACCAGGAACTCGCAGAGAAGCGCCGCACGCGGTTCCTCGGATACGACACGATGGAGTCGGAGTCGGCTCGCGTCGTCGCCCTGATTGCCGATAAGCAGCTTGCCGATGAGGTGCCGGCCGGTGCCGAGGTCGAGTTGATTCTCGACGAAACACCGCTCTATGCCGAGTCGGGCGGCCAGGTTGGCGACGTCGGATCTCTGTTTTCCACTGAGACGGGGGCGGAAGTTGCCCGGGTTGAAGGCGTCTACCCTGCCCTCGCCGGTCTCAGCGTTCATCGTGTTAAGGCGCTCGCCCCGATTCACATGGGTGACCGTCTGCATGCAAAGGTGGACGAGGCCCGGCGCCGCGCCACCATGCGCAACCACACGGCCACGCATCTCGCCCATGCCGCTCTGCGTACCGTTCTCGGCGCGCACGTCAAGCAGGCGGGGAGCGTCGTTGAACCGTCGCGCCTTCGCTTCGATTTCACTCACTACGCCGCGTTGGACAAGGGCGAGATCGAAGAGGTCGAACGTCTTGTCAACGAGCAGATTCTTCGCAACGTCGAGGTCCAGACCGATCTGATGGATCTCGACCAGGCCGTCGCCACGGGCGCCATGGCGCTCTTCGGGGAGAAGTATGGCGACACCGTAAGGGTTGTCTCGGTGCCGGGTTTCAGCAAAGAGCTTTGCGGCGGCACTCATGTGCGCCGAACGGGCGACATTGGCCTCTGCAAGATCGTTTCCGAAGGGAGCATCTCAGCCGGGGTACGCCGTCTGGAGGCTGTAACCGGCGAGGGAGCGCTGCAGCGTTTTCAGCATACATCGGAGTCTCTCAGCCAAATCTCTCAAATAGTTCGCGCATCGGACGCTGAACTGGTCGAGCACATCGAAAAGCTGCTCAACCAGCAACGCGCCATGGAGCGCCAACTGGAGCAGATGAAGAATCGCGTCGCGCAAGCTCAGCTCTCGGAACTCGAGTCGCAAGTGCAAGTTCTGAAAGGCGTGAAAGTCCTGGCGGGACGCGTCGACGGTCTCGATCGCCAGCAGATGCGCGTTCTTGCTGACGCGCTGCGCAACAAGTGGAAATCCGCCGTGGTGGTTCTCGCATCGGCGGAGGACTCGAATGTCGCAATCGTCTCGGCAGTCACGAAGGACCTCGCCGGCAAGGTGCATGCAGGCAAGCTGGCAGGCGTCGTGGCGCAGATGGTCGGAGGCAAGGGTGGCGGGCGGCCGGACATGGCCGAAGCCGGAGGCAAGGACGCTTCCGCACTGCCCGGAGCCTTGAGTTCTGTCTATACACGGGTCGAGGAGATGTTGTGATTCCTTGGCCGAATGTTGCCGGGGCGGTTGCCTCGGACATACGGAAGGAATAATGACTAGTCCTTTATCGCGCGGATTTTATTGTCCGCTACTGTTTGCCGTCGTTTTTCTTGTCATCGAAAGTCTTCTCGTCGCAGGGCCCACGGCCCCGGCGAAGAAGCCACCGCGCTGTTCGAGTGGTGCGCTCGTCACGTCTCTGGATCTCAAAGTCGCGCCCCCGGCGGGCGGCGAACAGCGGCCGTTACGCGAAACGAACGCGATTCCCGCGGGGTACCGCATCATTTACACGCCCGGCCACTTCCCAAGTGGTAAACCCAAGGACAGCCGGGTTTCGTTGATGTTGTCCCCGGTCGATCCGAATGGCAAGGTTGAAGTGACTGACCCCGTCCGGGGGGACCAGACAACGGAATGGAAGGCGCCGTTCCGTGTCGGGGTGGCGGGCCTCGTCTTCGGCCCCGAGGGACTGAACAAGAAGAAAGTCCGGAACATGGTGACGGCGGACTCCGATCTCATCACGCAGCTCGCCGAGTATGCCGAGAAGTCCACGCAGGCGGAGAACCTGGCGCAAGCTCTCGCGGAATACGACCAACAGGCCAACTCACGGCAGAATCTTGAGGCGGCGCTGACGGGATTCTCCGGCGCCTTTAACCTCTCCGTGTCCAAGTTGGATAGTGGGAGTTCCGTGGACGAGCGCGCCGCCATCGCGCTTCGCGCCGTGAACCCCACGATGTCCACTTACGATCCTTTGTCCTCCCAGGGCTCAGCCAAATATCAACAGACGGCGACACTCGCGGCATCGGTGGCCGGACTCTTCTGGGGGCCCAGCGTAACCGCGGCCGCCGGAGGCACGGCGCTCTTCATGAATCTTCGCGGCATGATGTTTCCCAGCACTGACCTGCGCTCCACATTCGCGCAGCCCGCGTCGGGAACCATGGCGCTTTGCGCTGCCCGCGAAACCCAAAAGGCGCGCACACGCCTCGCCTATCTGTGGGCCGCCAAGCTACCCGATCTCGATCCGCCGAAGTTGGTTCTCGCGCGTCCCGCGCACGTCGCGGCAGGACTTCGCGCTGAAGTGCCGCTGAAACCCGCAGAACTGGAGGCCCGGTTCTTGCTCCGCGCCCGGGATTGGCGTCTCATCCCGTCCGGTTCCGGAAAGGCCGTGCCGGTTCGCGTCCTTCCGGCGACCGCCTCCGGCAAGCTTGGCGCGATTCAACTGGATCTCACTGCGGCCGAAGTTCCCGCCGGACAGTATGTGCTCGCCGCCCGCTGGGACTGGACGGAAATCAAGGTCGACGGCGACGTCCATGTGCACAAGGTGATGCCGCTCGCCGGCGCTAAGATCACCCCGGAGTCCGGTGACAGATTGATTACCGGCGCCGGACCCGTCGCTGTCGAGTTGACGGGCGCTGACTTTCAGTTCGTGAATAAGGTTTCGCTGAAGAAGAACGGGGACCCTGTCGCGAAGGCCATGCCGATTGAGACCATACGGCAGGATGGAGCCGCACCCGGCCCCAAGTCCACGTTGCAAGTCGCCGTTGACGCCCGCCAACTCACGCCCGGCACTTACACACTGCTTCTTGAGCAGGAGAAGAGTCCTGCAACAGAGATTCCTTTGCGAATACTGCCCCGCCATCCCGGCCTGGACGGGCTTCCCCTGCGCGTCAATCTTGGCGAGAAGCAACCGCAGACGGTAACGTTGCGGGGCGAGGGTCTCGACCGTATCGAGGGCGTATCGGCCGAAGGAGCCGAGGTACAACTTCTCCCGGGCCGTGCCGTCGAACGTCCGATGACGGTTCGCCTCCTCGATTCCGCCCAAAAAGGAGACCGGATCGCATTACGGCTGCACGTCGAGGGTGTTCACAGCGGCGTAGTCGCGCAAGGTGCGCTTCTGGTCGCCGCACCCCGTCCGCGAGTTTCGTCCGTGACGCTTTCCGCTCCGCCCGAAGCTCCAGTCGAGGTTCGGGAAAAGGAACTGGTCGCCGGCATCCCGAGAACCTTCTCTATCCGCGCCACCGGTCTCGACAACACCACGCGCGTTCGTGTCGAGTGTGACGATCCGGCTCGGACCCTGGCGCCGGTCTCCGTGCGCAGCGGTCAATCGAGCCAGGGCGCCGAGATGCAGCAGACCGGACCCGAGTCGCTTTTCCTGTCGCTCGAACCCGGCAAGGTCGGCCCGCCGGGATGCGGAGTCAGTCTGGTCGTCGAAACCGATGGCGAAGGCCCATCCGACGCTGTGCAGCTTGGCAAAGTCGTCCGTTTGCCGAAGATTGAAGCCTTCGAGTTCACCGAGCAGAAGACCGGCAACGGCCTCTACGTCGCAACCATCGAGGGCTACGATCTCGATACGATTGCCAAAACCGGCTGGAACTCCCAGGAAGGACACGCCGTCCTCGCGCTGCCGTCTCCCGTTCCCGGCCAGCTTCAAAAACAGTCGTTGCGCATCGCGTTGCCCTGGCCGCCGCCGTCGCCGCGAGCGCCCATCTACGTCTTCCTGCATGGGGAGTCTACGGGACGCCTTACGAAAGCCCGGCTGTAGCCTGATTGATATCTCCGGTACCCCGTCGCGCATTTTGGCGGATTGTGATACCTTCAGTCTCGATCGGAGGTTCATGAATGCCAAGAGAAATCCGCCGTAGGGATTTCGTTCGCGGGGCAGCCGGCCTTTTTTCGGCCGCGCCGGCCCTCCGGCCGGCAGGCGCAGCGCCACCCACCCAAGCCAAAGGCAAGGGTGCGGCACCTACCAGCCTGTACAAATCGAAGTGGTATGAATTCACGGGACATCCTGATTCGGACACCTGTTGGTCGCTGTCCGTCGGACCTGACGGACGCATCTATGCCGCTGCCTGTGCCGAAAGCGTGCCGGGCGGCGTCGTAAAGGTCGTTCGTTACAACGAGCAGAAGGACGCGCTGGACTACCTTTTCTCCCTTGACGAGAAAACTGACGATCCGCCCGAGTCCGGCCGCGCCACCCAGTGCAAAATTCATTACAGCTTTGTGCCTTCGATGCACGACGGCATCCTCTACATGGCGACCCACCTTTCCGGTCCGCCCATTGATCAACCGATTTACTCTCCCTGGCGGTCGTGGCACGACGAGAAACGCTGCTTCCGTGGAGCCGCGCTGCTCGCCTTCAACACGAAGAACGATTCGATCCTCTGGTGGGACACGCTGGCTCCCAAGGAGGGTTGCCGCTGCCTGCTGCACGATGAGGAGCGCGGCCTCCTGTACGCCCTCACCTATCCCCGCGACCACTTCATCATCTTCGACATCAAGAAGCGGACACGCAAGACCGTCGGAAGGATCGGCTCGATCAACGCGCAAACGCTGTTTCTCGACAAGCAGCATCGCGTCTGGACCACCAGCGATTACGGCAATCTGGTTCGCTACGACCCGGCGAAGGACCGCCTCGAATACTCTCCGTTCGTCCTACCGCACAACCCGCAGTTCCAGACGGGCTGGCACAGCGTCTTCTATGACGTCGTTGCCGACCCCAAAGCCGATTGCGTGTACGCCGTCACCTGGATTGCCAATCCCTGGATGATGCGCATCTGGCCGGACGAGGGAGACTGGCCGAAGGTTGAAGACCTGGGCCCCGCCACGCAGAAGCGCGATCC
>JBDKSR010000036.1:0-16586 GCA_039680545.1 Bryobacteraceae bacterium
TATAGACTCAGGCTGTTCCGCAAGTTGGTGCTCGTGGCGAGAGGGCAGAGCCGCACCGCCCACGGACTCCGCGGCCGCGAATTCTGACTGCCGGCGCGATATCGATGGGTGTCGAATGGCGGCAACCCCATTTCCGATTCCCGGCGAGGATTCGGTGCCTTCGGAGTTGACCTCGGTCCGGCGGATGCTCACAGAGGGCAACCGCAGATTGAAAGAGAACAACTGCAAACTGAAAGAAATGGAACAGGCCGTTCAAGCGATGGACGAGGAATTTCAAAGGATGCGCCGATCAATTCTAGTACGTGGCGCAGCCCACCTGGCGCGGAAATGGGATAGACTGCGCGGAACTCGATGAGAGTGTCCTCTGGCCAGTTCCGGTGGTTCTCCCGTTTTCCCAGGATTTGGTAGTTTGAAGGCATAGGACGTTGTGGCGTGGGCTGGTCTCTGGGACGACGGCCCGAAACTGCCACCGAGTCAACACCACAGAGGGAGAGAAAACCATGAGGATGCTACTGAATGTTCAGATGCCGCACGAACCCTTCAATACGCTGGTTCGGCAGGGGACGGTCGGCGTGACTCTGAGCCGGATTCTGGACGATATCAAGCCCGAGGCTGCCTACTTCACGGAGCAGAACGGCACGCGGGGTGTGATTCTGATCGTGGACGTCAAAGAGCCGTCGTGGGTACCTTCGATTGCCGAACCGTTCTTTCTACACTTCAACGCCGATTGCCACTTCCGGATTGTCATGTCGCCCGAGGATCTGAAGAAGGCCGGTCTGGAGGAACTCGGTAAGAAGTGGGCATCGGTTACCCCGCATTGAATTTGAACAAATCGGGGAGAAGCGGCGAGGCGGAGACGATAGCTCGCTGAGGAATGAACGTCAGTTCCCTCAGCCTGAGATCCAGGGTAATGACATCTTGGCTTGGCGCGGTGACGAAGAGACAGTGTTTGTGACCGGCTTACCTGACTGGGCCGAGGTGACGCGTGGTAGCTGTCATGGTCATTAGCCATCAGGGTTTCGGTGATCGAATCTTCCCACTGCAACTCGCTCCGTTTCCCGAAATCGTGTCTGGCGCAGCCGCCGTCTTTAGCCGCATTTCCACTTCGAGACCCGAGGGCGTACGGTTACGGCAGCGGACCGTCCCCTGGCACGCTTCCACGCACGTCCTCACGATGGCGAGACCGAGGCCGGCGCCTCCGCCCTCGCGCGTGCGCGCCGCCTCCGGCCGGTAGAACGGCTCGAACACTGCTTCCAGATCCTTGGCCGCCAAGCCGGGTCCGCGATCCCGCACATAGATTACCGTATCGGCGCCTTCCCGCTGCGCTATCACCTCGATGGGACCCGCCGAGCCGGCGTACCGCACGGCGTTGCGAATTACGTTCGACAGCGCCCGCAGCAAGAGGTCCGGATCGGCCACAACGTGCAACTCGCTGGTAGCGGAACACACGGCCGGCACATCCGCCGGCACCTCACGCCCGATCGCGCGCGCAGCCATCTCCGCCACGGAAACCGTTTCCAGGCGCACCTCCCGTGCCCGCAGACCGGCCTTTGAGAACGCGAGCAGATCGTTGACCAGCGCGCTCATTTCCGTGGTGTCTTCCTTCAGATCCGCCACTACCTGCGCCTGCTCCGGAGTAGCCGAGCGCTCCAAAATTCCCAACTCCACCTGCATCCGGGCCAGCGGAGAGCACAACTCGTGGGCCGCGTCATCCAGAAACCGTTTCTGCCCAGTGATCAGGCGGCCGAGCCGAGCCGCCATGCTATTGATGGACGCGCTGAGCTGCCCAAGTTCGTCACGGCGCGTCGCAGGCAGTTGAATGTCGAACTGCCCCTCCGCAATCTGTCCGGTAGCGTCGGTCATCTTCGCGACTGATAGCGTAATACCTCGCAGAAACGGCAGCCAGCACAGCGCTGAGAGTAGGAGCACAGCACCCGCAGCGAAGAGCCACGGTTTGGGGTCGAAGAAGAACAGGCTGCCCCACGAGGATGCCACCACCACCAGGCCGCGCCCTCTCTTCCCGCCGTCCTCGCCGGGAAGCGGAATCGGGACCCCCACCCAGTGCCGGCTCGGGGACCCGCTGATACCAAGAAGAACCAACGGGCGCCCACGCCGCCGGGGCGGCCCATATCCCTCTTCTCTGCCCGGGCCATGGTGGTTGGCGCCGCGCAGAAGCCGTTCGGCAATAGCTGCGGGGATGTTGGCCTTCGGACCGGCCAGTTGGCGCCCGCCGTCGTCGAACAGCCGCACCTCGACCCCGTGCATTGTGGAATACCGTTGCAGTAGAGCGTCCCACTCGCTACGCTCTGTCTCGCCCAGTTCCAGACCGATTTGCCGGGCGACGGACAGGATCCGGTCCTGGGCCGGAGAGATGAGGAATGACTGCAAATCCACTCTGAGTTGCAGTCGCATGAACAGCAGCGACACCACCACAAGCAGTGTCACATTCAGAAGGGCAAGCAGAAGAATCTTGACCGTGAGTGTGATGCGGGACTTCACCATAGTGGCGCGCTTTCTCCATTTAATCTAATCCTGGTTTGCCCATCGCCCCACCACTTTTACTGTTTCTTCACAATTTTCCGGCTTCGCGGAAACAAGGGTTTTACGTCAGATTGATGAAATAGAATTTGCAGGCGGCCAGTCAGTTCAGTGCCCACCGAAGGCGGCGGCAGGCGAGATGCCGGCGCCGTTTCTGGAACGCAGGTTTTGCATCGGCAGCCATACTACCCGGAACGGTTTACATGAACCGCATGAGTATCACGCTCAAGAAACAGTGATCAATATGAAGACTCCAATTCCAACGGTTATCAGATCTATCATTAGCCCCGTGGTAGCAGTGACGTTCGTCGCTGTCGGGGCGACAGGTATCATGATGCTTGCGCACATCCGCAGCGGCGCGTTGAAGGGGCTCCACGAGTGGGCCGGACTTGTGATGGCGATCGCGGCACTGATTCACCTCATCGTGAACTGGCGTGCGTTCACCTCCCTGTTCCGTCATAAGAAGGCGATTGTCGCGTTCGCGCTGGCGACAGCGCTTTCGGTGGCGCTGTTCGCAGCCGGTGCAGCCAGAAAAGACCAGGGTCGCGGGCGTCCGGGTGGACCGCCATGCGTAGACACTGGTGTACAGCCCGGCAAAGCAAAACCCGTGGGCGCCGCCGTCCGCTAAACGGAGGGCTCGCGGGCCATTTCCGGTTTGCGCATCCGATATCCGGCGCTGCGTACGGTTTCAATGAAGCGCGGAGTGCGCGGGTCGTCTCCCAGTTTGCGCCGTAGTGACGAAATGTGGACATCGATGCTGCGGTCGAACACCTCGAAATCGCGGTCGGCCGCCTCCATCAGCAATTGTTCGCGCGAGCACACAAGTCCGGCAGAGCGGGCCAGCGTGTGCAGCAGGTCGAACTCGATCGGGGTTAGGACGAGCGGCGTGTCGCGGAGCGTGACGACCCGGGCACCGGCATCGATCCGCAACTCGCCCACCACTACGGGCGCCGGGCGCGATGGTTCCTTCAATCGGGCAGTGATTACGGAGCGGCGCAGCACGGCGCGCAGCCGCGCCAGAAGTTCCCGTGTCGAGAACGTCTTCGGCAGGTAATCGTCGGCGCCCATCTCGAGGCCCACGATCCGGTCAGCTTCCTCACCCAGCGCTGTCAGCATCAAAACCGGCACTTGGGAGAATTGGCGAATTTCGCGTAGAACGTCAAGGCCGTTCATCCCGGGCAGCATCACATCGAGAATCACGGCTGCGAACGGTTCCTTCCGCACCCGCTCCAGCCCCTCGGGGCCGGTGAGAGCAGCAGTGACTTCGCATCCGAGAGGTGACAGGAAACTTCCCACAAGCCGGCACAACTTCTCGTCGTCGTCGATCATCAAGAGCCGCACCGGCTGTTCCGCCATCATAGTCCCAAGATACATCGCGTTGTGCCAGAACTGGCACTTGGAAATGCAAAAACTGTGTGCCGGCGGTCGGGGAGATACGAGACTGCGAGATTGCTTCCCGGCGTGGGACCGAGCTCATTTCCAGACAAGCTTATGACTTCAGAAACTTCAACAACTACCGCTTGAGGGTTAAAATTATGTGTTCGTGATCTCAGTCAGCCTGGGGCTTGCCCCCATTATTGGCGTGGAGCCAAACAAGCCGATTTATCGGGAATAATCGGTTCGGCGCGTCTCGGCGGAAACGTTACGTCTGTCCCCACGATTTCTAAGACTATCTGGCTATCGCTTCCTTCAAATGCTTCGCGCAGGCCTCCGCCGTCGATTGGCTCGCACGCGCGGAATTCTTTTTGTGGACTGCGTACGCATAGACTACCTCGCCAGACTTAATATTCACAAGCTTGATCGTCGCTTCACTGGTATCACGATGCCCCAGGAATATCTTGCTTGCCCAACCCTTCTCCTCATGACTGGAAAGGCCCTCAAGAACATAATCCGCCTTGTCTCTATCAGCTACTACGGTTACAGGTACCTTCTTTTTTCCCAACGCCGCAGTAAGGTATGCGTCAAAGCCCTTTTCTGCGTCCACATATATCCTTGATCCAGCCGGGATCTTCTTCACCTGAGCCATACCGTATGACGTGGCAAGTACTAGCATGACCAGAACTGCTGGGATTCTATTCATGATGAACACGTATATCACACGGCCACACGCGATGGCGCTACTGGGGGGATTTGGGGGGGAATTTGGGGACGCTCGTGATCTCAGTCTCCGGCGGCACTTGCCCCCATTAATGGCGTAGAGCCCGTCAGTTAGACGCCAAGCGGTTTCCAGAAGAGGTTTTGAGGGTGAGGACTGATTGTAAGAGGCTGAAAAGTTTGGTCGGGCCGCCGGGATTTGAACCCGGGACCTCTTGCACCCCAATTGTACGGGCGGGTTGATACTGGCCGCTCACCGATGACATGAAATGCTACAACACCAAGCCTTTACATCTGTTCTCGCACGCCGGATAGCAACTGAGATAAACGTGTAAGAACCCATCACAGCGGCCTAGTTGCGTCACAATCCACGTCACAGCTGAGCTGCATGGCTGTGGCGACCGCACTGTTCGCCCCAGATGGCAGGCGTGTTTTGGCAGGTGGGTATGACTGAAGCATGCGGCTCTGGGACGTGGGGGCATCGGCTGGCAACACGACCTCCTGTGCCCGATCGGTGCCTGTCTTCGCCAGCTCGATCTCAAAGGGAGTCTCCATCCATAGCGACTTCTGTGCCGCTATAAGGCACTGACGCCGTCCTTGGCGGAAATGGGGGAAGAGGCCGTTGTAGCGGCCGGTGTAGGGCGTCTCGGTCTGGGCCCCATCGAGATTACATATCCAGAGAATAGATGGTAGTGCTAACGGGATTCAAACCCACAACACGGCATCTCAACTGGTAGCGCCTGATGTTAAGTGCTTGATTCTGTTCGGTTGTCCGTTAGCGCCTGGACAGGTGATTTCATCGTGTCTCGCTGTGAGGCTTGCACGGGATCGCCTCCCCGGGCTGGACAAGCCCGTCGACGCAGTCACCGAAAAGCTCCTCAGCTTGGTCCACCCTGCGGCACGTCACGACTTCGGGGCCGGGGGCTTCAGTTCCTTCAGCACCCAGTGCTCGACCTCGTTCACCTCGCGGTGGGAGGCGTGCTCGTTCAGGATGGCCTGGTGCGCGAGTTCGAAGCCCGTCGTCGCCAGGTGGGCCACCGAAAACATCGTCCAGCGGATCGGCTGCACGATGGTCACGCGGCGGCCGCTCTCGTCCTCGACCCGCTGCTTCGCCAGCGGGAAGTTCAGCATGTGCTCCACCTTCGTGAGAATCTGATCAGCGAGCGTGTACTCCCGTTCCCGGATCTCCTGCTCGCGGCGCATCCAGACCCGGGCCACCTCCTCCGCCAGCCGTTCCCTGCTCTTCTGCTCGATCGCAGCGAGGTGCGCATCGTAGAGCCGGGCCCGGCGCGCCCACTGGTGGCGAGCACTCCAGCGCTTCAACAGCGATACACCCTTGGTACACCTTTGGGATACCTCCTTGAGGCTGCGGCCGGCGCCGAGGGAGAAGTACAGGGAAGCCGCCTCGTAGGCTTTCGCAGACTCATTCGGTCGCCGTTCCCACAGGCGTGTACGTTCGCTCATCATGCTACCTCCGGGCCGACTGCGTGCTCGGCAAGGGAAGCGGTGCCTGCGGCGCGGTGCCGCCGCGTGTGGCGGGCGCCCCAGCCCCTCAGGATCGAAACATGCCCGGCATACCTCCGAGCCAGGTACTGAGGCTCCCGGCTGCCCAAAGGGGGCACGTGGATCGGTTCCTGGTTCAGGAAGGGCGTCGGCAATGATTCTTCCGCGCCTGCGGAGTCGACGAGGCAGCCTTGGCGCGAGTGGACGCGGGTTGCGTCGAGCATTCGGAGGCGGGTTTCCGGCACGGTCGGGACGCGGAACGTCGCCGGCGTCCCGGTCGCATTCATGGCAAACGTCGTCACTTGTTTATATAGTCGCTCCTGGGCGGCACGGGCTTTAGCTACGACCGTCACCTCTACGGGTTGGCGACTCTACGCCCATGTGTTTAGAATCTGTGCTTGCCAACTACCGTGGCCGGTGTTTCACGTGACTGATCCAATTACTGAACGGAAGGGCTGTTCGTGACAGACGAACGTCGCGAGTTGCCGCGCCCACGGAGAGATTCCGTTCCAATCACAGCGCTTGACTCGCGTGCTGGACTGGGGTCTAATCGAGGACGTTGCGGCCCGGGTCTGCGCTGGTCTCGAGGAGGTCTGGCGGAAGGAAGAAGCGGAGGATGCTGGCCGACCGACCGGTCGGCCTGAGAAGGTGGCGGCAACTTGAGAAATGGAAAGCAAGTGACTACGCTGCAACGGGTTGTGACCGCCCCTACGGTGGGGGCTATTTCGTCTTAGGACGACCAGGACCAATTTTAAGCGGGTCAGTCTGAATAGGAGTTCGGCAGGAAAGGATATGAATTGCCCCGAGTGCTGCAATCTGCGAAGAGGACAGCGACACAATGACTGATTGGCATCCACTTTTGATCGCGGATCTCGATCGCGTCAACCGCATTGCAGATCTCGTACATACGACTCTGCCAGAACGCCCAGAGGTCTTTGAGGAGAAGCTCCGCCTATTCCCAAGCGGCTGCCGGAAGCTCATTTCTGGGGAGATCATTGTCGGCTACGGCATCTCACATCCCTGGATGCTCTTCTCGATTCCGCCTCTTGACGACTTCCTTCAGCACCTTCCAGACAAGGCACAATGCCTATACATCCACGATGTCGTAATCCTTCCTGCGGCGAGGGGCCACGGTGCCGCGGGTCATTACGTGGACTATGTCAAAGGCGTCGCGCGCAAGATGGGCATCCCGGCGCTGGCGCTTGTATCGGTCTATGGGACGGACAGACTGTGGAGCCGCTTTGGGTTCACCGTAGTGCAAGACGCGGCCCTGGACGCGAAACTGAAGTCCTATGGTGGCACTGCAAAGTACATGCTCTGCGAACAGAATGATTGACTTTATAAAGAAATCATCTGCCTACTTCGCCGGGACTCTCACGTTCCTTATCGCAATCAGGGCCAGCTTTGGCATTGCCACGACCTGGGGTGTTCTTGCCATCATCTTTTCACTGGCAGCCATCGCCTGTATCACAGTCGCGTGGTTCGAGGTGAGAGGCAGGATCGCGCCTTCTGTGGGAAGGGATCGGTCCGTCGTTGAGGAAGGTTCCGTTTCCCTGACGCTCCGACGGGTATTTGATACGGTGAAATACTCCGCACGAGATGATGAATCGATCGCTCTGTACGCTAACAAGATTGTCCGACGCGGACTTGACAAGCAATGTATACGATATAGGGATTACAGGAAGTGGCGGCAGAAGAACCCCGCCGTCTTCACCGCCATCACCGGTCAAGACAATGAACTACTGGGCTTCTTCGACATCTTCCCTCTGACCGAAGAGGCAGCAAAAGGGCTCCTGAATGGTTCGCTTCATGAGCATGAACTAACAGTCGATTCAATTGTGTCGTTTGAAAGTAATCGCGCAGTCAGGAGTATCTATATCGCATCCATCATGGCAAATCCAGGGCAGAAGGCATTCAGCCAGATCGTCGTAAGGGAAATCGTTGTCCTGAAATGCGTGGAGTATCTCATCCACACGTTCCCACCGACTGACGACAGAATAGTCTTTGCGTACGCTCACACGGACTTGGGTGAACGACTCCTCAGAAATGCGGCCTTTACTAATACGGCACTGTCCAAGGACAACAAGCAACGTAGGCCCCTCTATCAGTTGTCACCTGATCGGTACAAGGAGTTAGCAAAAACATTTGCTAGGACTTCAGGAATCCGGACTCGTTCGGCCCGGGAAAAGTCGAGGCCAAACTATGAGTCTGAGGCGACGCGGTGAACCACATGCTTCAGCTTCACTATTAGGCTCCGAACTCAGAACTGGCTCTTGGCAGCGGACCCTTGCGGTGATGATATCCCTATCGCTGAGTCCATGTATTGAAGGGGGCGCTCTTTAGCCACAGCTGAACGATTCGGCGGGTGTTACAGCAGATTGTCGAAATCGGTCCTGGTAAGTCTCCGTAACGTCAACTGGTCGTGTAACGCCCATCTCACTGGTTCGCGACATCGAGAGTCGGCCAGGGTCCAAGTCGGCAAGGCGCATGGCACGAGGCCTTGGCCGAACCTTCGACGCTGCGTGCGCGATTGCCAATACAACAGGATGGTCGGGCAGCAGGATAAACTCAAGCCCATGCCACTGCTGAAAGTGGATCGCCGACAGTCTCTCGAGGGAATAGAAGTCTTGGCCGGCATGACGAAGCGGAATCGCGTGGTGAAAGCGATGCTGACGTTCTCAAACGGTGTGCTCTCAGTCAAGCTCGGCTCGACGGCTGTAGACGTTTATGCGGCTGGTGATTGGAGCGGAGTTGCGAAGACCAACGGCCAAGCATTCTTGCTCGCAAGCCGCGACCTCCCGGCGAGTGATTCCCTGACGCTAAAGGTGGAAGATGATCGTTTGCTGATCGAGCGTCGGTCCGTGCGATGCGACTGGAGCGAATCCAAGCCGCAAGGAGCAACGGTCGTACAATGACTTCGGCCCCTCCACGCCTGAGGCGCCGGGAGGTGCGTCTGGCGTCTAACGAGGAATTCATGCAGGATTGCATGGCCGAGCGGGGGTGCGCCGAATTGCGGATCACCTGGCACCTCAAGCTGCGAAGTCCTGAGCTGGGCCACTCCTGACCGGCTCCTTTGAGCCTTCGCGCCCAAACGACTGCTACTGGGAAGAACACCTATTAGGACGGGCGTGGTCAGACCGCTGACGATACGCCAGCAATGCTCATCGCCTCCAATGGACTTCCGTAGCGAGATACTCGAACAGGACGGATCTCACCAGTAGCCCGTCGCGCTGCACAACGGAATACCTATAAACTCCATCCTGTACGATCACCCAACCACCGAGAAGATCCTGGCCGGTCATGACGCGCGTCAGCATGCGGCTTCCGACCTCCGGCCAAAACGCACCCATTTCGACGTTCTCGAATTGTTCCCGCTCACTCATAGTGAGACTCTCCAAAGGCGCCGACCAGACGGAAGCGGGCTTGTCTAGCATCGGCTCGCCGTATTCAAAGAAGGCGTGACCTCGTGCGTTCTTGATGATGATCCGGTCAACCCTTTCCCTCTCGGGCTTCCAGACGAGACGTGTTTCGCCGCCGAGCGTCATGTGCACCGTCTTGGCACCTTCTATTCGCTCCTTGAGTTTCGGGCTCTGTCTCAGAATGCGCTCCACTCTTGGGTTTCTCTGCCGATCTGGGTCCGTCGATCCGGCCAGCACGCAACCCAGAAAGGCGGTCACATACTCTTCGTCCAATGAGAATCCTTCATTGCAGGCCTTGCAGACCTCCACGACCGGAAGATTCTCCGGATACGGCTCGCGGAGCAGACTCTTTGTAGGAACGTGATCGCCGTTGCATTCACGCAAGGCAATCCATCCTCCACAGTGGATGCACCACGATTTCTGTCGCTCATCGGCGAATTCCTCGATCTCATCCATAGGCTGCCTCGCCAAGCTAAACTACAACTCAGCACACTTTGCACCCAAACGACTGCTACTGAGAATAATACCTGTTCAGCTATTCGCTACAAATGTGCCGACTTCCCTGAATTCCGTGGATGCCTTGATTACGAGTTGGTCCTCCGGAAGCAACGGCGAGATTGACTGACGGGGCTGCGGGCGTGACGACTGGAATTCTCTCCACAGAGAGCGCAGAATCTCCCTTTTCATCCCTTCAAGCGAGGCCTCGAACTTCTTGCTGTTCCCTCGGGTGGGCTGGACAATAACCTGCGCGGGATCCATCCCCGGCATGCCGCGTAGGGCTGATGCAACAAACGCACCGACCGCCCAAGTCTGCTCCGGCGGATCATCAGCCAAGGACGGCCAGACGTACCGTCCGTAGCTCTCGTGTAGAATCTCTTTGCACATCCTCTTGGGGAACGTCCACCAGCCGCCCGGATAGTAGAGAGGGATCACACTCGTAACCGCCAGCCAGATCTTTTGATTACTCACAACTTCGGGGCCGGGCGACCGGACGCCGTGGGGTGTAGAATGGACCTGCAAGGTGCCAAAACAGAGATGGGTTGAATTGTTTCAAGAGGCTCTGCAACGTCCCGGCACTCCTGCCACGAGCGGGGCGGCGGAGGCCCTCGACAAGGAACTGGCCGGCTGCCGGTTCTGTGACCCGAGACTCGGGCGGCGATTCCGGAAGCTGGTTGGGCAACTGGCGACCAGCCTCGGCCAGACCATTCCGCTGGCTTGCCAGGATTGGACGAACGCCAAGGCGGCGTATCGATTTCTTTCCAACGGGCGGGTCAACGAAACGGCTATCCTGGCTGGGCATTTTCAGGCGACTCGCGAACGCTTCGCAGCGACGAACGGTCCCATTCTCATCCTGCATGACACGACGGAATTCAGTTATACGCGGGAGTCCAAGGAAGCCATCGGCATCCTCTATAGGTCGTGTGGCAGGAAGGACAGAGATGGACGTCCCCGTCTCCACACGGTGTGCGGCATCCTCATGCATTCCAGCCTAGCCGTTACCGCTGAGGGGTTGCCGCTCGGATTGGCGGCTATCAAGTTCTGGACTCGGAGCAAATTCAAAGGGACTAATGCCCTGAAGCGCAAGGTTAACCCGACACGCGTGCCCATCGAGGCCAAAGAGAGTGTGGCTGGCTGGAGAACCTGAAGCAATCTACCAGTCTGCTGGACGAACCGTCCCGTTGCATTCACATCGGGGACCGCAAGAGCGACATTTACGAACTGTTTTGCGCGGCGCAGAAAAGCGGCACCAAATTTCTGGTACGCACCTGCGTGGACCGCCTGGCGAGTGATGGCCGACACACGATTGCGGCTGCCATGCGGCGGGTCAAGGTGAAAGCGATTCACGAGGTAGGGGTTCGCGATGCGAAGGGGACGGTGTCGCAGGCGACCCTAAAAGTAAGGTACCACCGCCTGCGGGTGTATCCGCCGATCGGCAAACAGAAGGAATGCCCGCCGCTGATGCTGACCGTGATTTACGCCCAGGAAGCGTCCACGCCGCGGGGCCGGGAGAAGATCGATTGGAAGCTGATCACCAACCTGCCGGTCCGTAGCCGTAAGGACGCGGTGGAGAAACTGGCCTGGTACGCGATGCGGTGGCGCATCGAAACCTTTCACAAGATTCTGAAATCCGGCTGCCGGGCAGAAGCATCCAAACTGCGAACCGCGGAAAGGATCGTCAATCTCATTGCGGTATTTTGTATTCTGAGTTGGCGGATCTTCTGGATGACCATGATGAACCGGGTAGCGCCGCTCGTGTCGCCGCTGGTTGCGCTGACCCATGTAGAGACTCAACTGCTGGATAACCTCCTTCCAGAACCGCGCAAGCATCGGAAAGCGACGCTTTCCACCTATCTCATCAAGATTGCTCGATTGGGTGGCTATCTCGCCGGTGCGAAGGATTCCCCACCTGGGAACATGGTCATGTGGCGCGGCTTGTCACGGCTCACGGACATCGAACTCGGGTTCCTGATGGGGGTGAAACTTTGTGGGTAATCAAAAGGCCAAAAGCCCGTCTGATGGTTCCACGATACCGCGTTGAAAACACGTTACAGGACAGCGAGCAAAAACTGTACCAAAGCCATATAGTTTTGGTACAAGAAGATCATGAGATGTGCCATGTATGCAAGGACTTCCACGAAACCTGAGAAGGGCGCTCGGGACCCGGAAGTTCAGCTTCAGCAACTGCGGAAGTTCGCCGAGAGCCAGACTTGGAGCATCACCACCGAGTACGTTGACCACGAGAGCGGAGCCAACGCGGACAGGCCGGAATTCAAGCGGATGCTGGAGGGCGCGTCCAAGCGGGATTTCGAAGTCCTGCTGTTCTGGAGTCTTGACAGGTTCAGCCGGGAGGGCATCATTCCGGTACTTACGAAACTCAAGCGCCTGTAGGACTACGGCGTGAAGTACCGCAGCTTCCAGGAACCTTACATCGACACAACCAACGAGTGGGGGTACCTAATAGCGGCGTTTGCCGCGAAGTTGGCAGAGCTCGAACGGAAGCGGATCAAGGCCCGGGTGATAGCTGGCCTTGAGAAAGCACGCGCCGATGGGAAGACGCTCGGGCGCCCACGTAAAGTCGTGGCCCGCCAAAAGGTGTGGGTGCTGCGGGACTCCGGACAGAGTATCCGGGAGATTGCGGCCAAGCTGAAGCTATCCCACGGGACCGTCCAGCGGATCGTAGAGGCCCGTCATCAGGGGGCCGCGAATGGATTGTCGTCCTGAGAGCGGCCGACCCCCAGTGGCGGATAGCTGCTTGCTGATCTGCACTGGCCGAGGAGTAGCATGGATGAGGTAGACCTGTGATGCCGATGTACGAACCAGGGGATTTTGTGAAATTGGAGTTCAAGGACGAGCAGACTGGCGAGTCCGAGTGGATGTGGGTGCGGGTTGCGGACTCATTGCAGCGCTTTGTGAGTCGGTTGTGCACGACAATGACAGGCACCACCCTGTGTTCACGGCTCCAAGAACCGAGAGAACTCATGTGTTTGTCTCTGGCGAGCCGGTCGCGAACCACGAGCTGCCTGATGGCGAGCAGGATCGCACGAGGCTGTAGTGTGCATGTGGAGCAGGGGTGTGGTTGATCAAAGAAGAAAGCCCAGGCGCTGGACCAGGAAGACATGGCGGGAGTTTTCCAAGGAACAGAAACAACTCGTTGCGCGCATCCCTGAACTCTCCGATCAATTGGAACAGCAACTTGCCAGAGAGATCGCAGGCGCAGAGGCACGCTTGTATAACAAGAGGCACCTCGACAAGACCGAAGAGGCACTCCGAGACCGGTTTGCGGAGTACGCCGTCGATGTATTCGACGCCCACGCAAAGAAGTACTGGGATCTGTGCCATGGCGAGGTCTTCGTGATGGCGCTCTACCATCGTGTCCTCGAGCGGGTCAAGCCCCTACTTCAATCACTCGATTGCAATGCCCTGGTCTTACCAGTAATACGTGAACGCCTGTACCACTGGCGGGAGTTGTCACGAGCCGCACAGCCACCTGAAGACAGTCCGTCGGCCCAAGGCGGTTTGCTTATAGTGCCAGTGGAAACCCCGGTAGTGGCAGCTTTAACGCGCGAGGGCGATGCAGGGGAGAGATGTTCCGATGGATACCAGGATGGACCGCGTGGGCAAGTGAACCGTTTCATCGACAAGGTATTGAGAGAAACGGGCCGGCGAATCAGCCGAACCGACATTTGGCGTGTGGTCGGGTACAGTGACAGAACCGAATTCCAACGATTCCAACGAGGCAGAGGCGCATCGCCTGGCAGCATTCGGAAAATCACGAAGGTCCTGAACCTGAATCCGGCGGAGTTTCTTAGACGCCTGGCGACTCTGAAGGTCCAGAAATAGAATTTCCCTCATTCCCCTACATTTCCCCACATTTCCCCACATTGACGCCAGCCACGTGGGGTGCACAATCCTTAACTTGCGGTGGCAAAATAGCCGCCTGAGAGAGGATTGAATGGCAACGTCAAGCAACACCCCTGAAACACTCCTGAATGAGCGTGACTTGGCGCGCATCACCGGCTTGTCTGTCGCGTCCGTCCGACGCTGGCGGCTTCTTCGGCAGGGGCCGAAGTACCTGAAGATCGGCGCGGCGGTCCGCTACCGAGCGGGAGACGTTTCCGCTTGGCTGGCATCCCGGCCCACGGGCGGCGGGCAGGTTTCGCCGGAGGCCTCGGCATAATGACAGCCGAGTCCATCGCCCACGGGCTTGGGTTGCGGCGTGCAGGGAAAGGTTTTCGCGGCGCGTGCCCAATTCACGGCGGCTCGAGCTTCACCCTGGCAGAGAAGGGCGGGAACCCTGTTTTCTACTGCTGGAGTGGCTGTGAGCGTGGGACTATTCTCGCTGAATTGAAGAGGCGTGGCCTCTGGCCCGAGTCGAATTGGACACCGGCGCAGAAACGCGACTGGGCGGCGCACCAGCGGCGCGATGAAGCTGACCTTGATGATGCTCACAGCTTCGCGGACGTGGCGCACATCTTCTGCGAAGAGGTCCTGGAGAAGTTGACGCCAGCGGACCCGGAGCGCAGCACCTACACCCGGCTGCTCGCGGTCCTGCGAACTGATGCCGGCCTCCTGGCCGAGTACCGGGCATGGAGATCGACAAACCCGAAGCTGACGCGGGCGCTGGTCCAGGCTGGCGCGCGGCATGTTCAGCGATTGCGGGGCGTCCTGGAATACCACCTTCTCGGGGAAGGGGGGGACTCCCGTGCATCTTGAGACAGCGACGACACCCGAGGAAGTTCTCAGGGAGCTTCGTGCCGCGAGCGAGCAGAGGGTAGAGGGTAAGGCAAAGTCGGGGCCTCCCCGGGTTCTCGATATTTGCCAAATCCTCGCGCTGGAAGTGCCCGCGCCGAAGATGCTGGTGGAATCTGTGCTGCCGACTGCGGGCGCTTGCCTGTTGTTCGGCGCGGCGAAGTCCGGTAAGACTTTACTTGCTGTTCAGACCTTGCTGGCCGTTGCGGGTGGCCGACCATTGTTTGACTACTACCACGTCCTAGAGCCGGGGCCAGTGCTCATCGTGGAGCAGGACGACCCCGCCGGTGCTGGGAGCCTGAAGGCCATTCTGGAGCGTTCGGCTGCGCTCGTGGCTGACCTGCCTTTCTATCTTGCTCCGCGCATTCCGTACACCTTCGGCTCGGCGCTCTCGACGTGGCTGGGGGAGCAGATCAAGAGCCGTGGGCTGCGCTTGGTGGTGCTCGACTCGTACACCGCCTTACGGGGGTCCCGGGCCGGCGGTGCGGACATCGTGAAGGTTGAACAAACCGACTTGACGTCGCTAGATGAACTCGCCAAGCGGACGGGGTGCTGCATCTTGGTCGTTCATCACAGCTCGAAGGGGTCCGCTGGGCTGGATTGGAGCGACAAGGCCGCCGGCACTTACGCCATGAGCGCCGCGACCGAAATGCAAATCCACATCACACGGTTCGGGGAATTGGAGACCAGTGCCCCGGAGCGTCTGGTCCGGGTCCGAGGGCGGCACACCGAAGGTGGAGACATGGTGCTCCGGTTCCGCAAGGATTCTCTCGACTATGAGCACGTTCTAGAGGGCGGGGCAGCGCCTTTATTTCCATTGGTCCGCGAGATCGAGACGGCCTTCGGAACCCAAAGTTTCGGGCCGATGGAACTCTCTAACGCGATCGGCATGAGTCGGCGCACGGCACACCGGTACATTGACGAGCTCTACCGGGCGGGCAGCTTGTCCAAGCGCGGATATGGGGAATATGCGCTCACGGGAGGCCGTCCATGAGGCTTGGCGCGGTTGACATACGAAGCATACATGGCACACCTGACAGCCCCCCAATACTCAACCCAGTGACCTCTCTACGTCTCAACAACTTAAGTCTGCCTACTCTGACAACTCTGTCACGAAACCCCTTTGTGTCATGTGTGCCAACAGGGGCTGCTGTGAGGGAACGGCTGCCGAAATGGGGCCGGGGCCGCAAAACAGGCGCCACCCATGAAAGCCCCGACCCATGAGGGAGTGCAGACCCCTTCGGGTCCCATGGAAGGATCAACCCAGAGAGGAAGGGACGGAATACGACACCGAGAAAGACCGAAGATGTTGCCGGACAGGTGGAAGGCGCACAAGACCCGTCGTGGTGGGCACCGACCCACGATTTCATGGCTTCTTATTCTCTACGACGCGACTGGCGATAGCATCCACAATGCGTCGGTCTTCCGGCGTCAACCCCTCGATGTACCGGCGGATGCCGTCTTCCACAATGAGCCACACTGGGCGGTCTTCGAGGGTGGCAACGGCAGAAAGGGCGGCCTTCGTGGACGGACGAATAGCGATGCTCAGTTTCGGATACTTACTCGTCATCTCAGGCTTTCCGTCTTTGCCTATGCCGGCTGGCGGGCGTCCCGGTCTCCGCTTCACTGGTGTCCGTCCCACGTTCTCAATGTACAGCAACACAGGAGTAATGGACACCAATCAATAGTTGCTTCTAACAATCCATAAATCTATAATTGTTTCATGAAAGCAATCGGCTACGTCAGAAGCGGCAAGAAGCGGAAGGGAGTCAAGGCGATATG
>JBDKSR010000037.1:0-21926 GCA_039680545.1 Bryobacteraceae bacterium
ACGCGGAAGTTCGCCTGGTCCACGACGTAGAGCAGGTCGCGCTTGGGATCGAGTGCCATGTCCCCGCTGTAGCTGTCCGCAAATCCCCCGTAATTCAGGTTGATCACCTGCTGTGTGTTTCCACTGATAGGAAGCATCAGGCGGACGCGCCCTGAGTTGCCTTCGGAGGCCCACAACTCAAGATCATTGCGAAGAGCCAGCCCCATGTAAACGCTGTGCCACTCGTCCTTGTCCTCCACACCCGGGCCTTCCTTTTCTTCGCTTTCCTTGTCCTCTCTCACGGCTGCTCGTTCAGAGGCGGCCCAGCGATCCCTTCGCTGCTTGAGGACAGTGACCGAGAAACGGTTCGGCCCGCTGTTGGCTGAGACGACGGTTTTACCAGTCGGGCTGATGGCGAGACCGAACGGTCCCGGACCGGTGTGGTACTGAAATCCGAGAGGCTCAATGAGTCTGCCGCCGGGCAATATGCTATCGGCTCCCGGACGGCGTATAGGAGTCCGCGCGCCTGCCGGGGTGCGATGGTGAACAGTCATCTCCGCCCCTGCGGCAGTCAGAACCATAGCTAGAAGGATCAATAATCGCGTGGGTGCAACTCGCTTCATAACTTAGGAATACCTCAACAGACTGCTCGTGGGTGGGGATATCAAAGTTTTTTTAAGAAAGGCGTAGAGGAGTCGCCAGCAAGGCCAGCCGGTAGACCGGACAACCAGCCGTCTCGTCAGTCGGTGCTTACTGCCTTGGAAGCGACGGCAAATTTGAGAGCGAACGAGAAATTGCTCCCTTTCCCGGGCTCGCTGTCGATAGAGATCTCACCGCCCAGAAACTCCACCAGGTACATCACGATGGTGAGGCCCAGTCCCGATCCCCCGTATCTTCGCGTGGATGAGTCGTCCACTTGCGTGAAACTTTGGAAGATGCGCCCGTGATACTCACGGGGAATTCCGATTCCCGTGTCGCGAACGGAGAAACGCAGGGTCGCCGAGCCGTGAGCCATCTCCACTAATGCAACCGCGACAGTCACGGATCCCTGCTCCGTGAACTTGACAGCATTCCGCGCGAGCTTGGTCAGGATCTCGCGCAGCCGGCCCGGATCGCCCATGAGTGCGGTGGGGACATCACCGCCGATGGTGAAGATCGTTTCGAGCCCCTTCATCGCAGCCCGCGCCGCTATTGCCGCGCGAACGTCCTGAAGGACCTCGTTGAGGTCAATAGGAGCGGACTCAAGCTCGTACTCGCCCGATTCCATCTTCGAAACGCTCAGAATGTCGTTGAGCAGCGTCAACAGCGAATCAGCGGACCTCTTGACGGTCTCCGCATATTCCCGCTGTTCCTGGTCGAGATCGGTCCCGAGCAGAAGTTCCGTCATCCCCAACACGCCATTCATCGGCGTACGGATCTCGTGATTCACATTCGCAAGGAACCGGCTTTTCATCTCCGCGGCGCTACGGGCGGCAGCCAGAGCTTTCTCGAGTTCCTGGTTCTTCTTCCGAAGCATCTCGGTGAACTCGGCAATGGTCTCTTCCGACTGCACCCGTTCAGTCCTGTCAATCGCGGCCATCCGGATCCCCGAAACGCGGCCTTCCCCGTCTTTGACCAGACTCTCGTGGACTTCGAGATGAACGCGCGTGCCGTCCTTGCGGACAAAAACGCGCTCCGATTCAGAGGACTGGCATGCGCCCGTGAGTTGCCTCAGCATGCTCTCCCGCACCACCTCCCGCTGCTCAGGAGCTAAGAACTCCCAGGCCGGCCGGCCAATCATCTCGTCTGGAGAACAGCCAAACATCGCGCATCCTGAACGGTTTACGCGAGTGAGATGGCCGCGCTCGTCGACTTCAAGGAACGCGATTGGCGCCTGCTCGAAGAGAGCCCGGAATCTCCGCTCGGTTTCGAACTGCGCCTCACGGATCTTTCGCAGCTTGCCCTCACGCTGTAGTTCGGCGAGCAGGAAGAAGAGCGCAACTGTGACTGTCAGGTAGGTGAACGCCGACGAGGCGTCGAGTAGAGTGAATGCCGCGAGTGCCGGATTCATGGACGGGCGATGAACACACGCCCGTTCTACTCTATCGGCTGCTTAATTATAGATGTTTAGGGCAAACTAGCCGGGCGGCAACACCTTGACGATGTCGTTGTACAGAACAAACACCATGATGCCCATCAGGAACACGAATCCCAGCTTGAGAACCGCTTCCTTCACGGACAAGCTGAGATCCCGGCGCATGATCATCTCAACGAGCAGCATCACGATCACCCCGCCGTCCAGGATTGGAATGGGCAGCAGATTCACAACCGCCAGGTTCAGGCTCACTGCCGCCATCAGCATGATGAAGGAGTACGCGCCCTGCCGGGCCGCCTCCCCGGAGAGTTGCGCGATGCGGATCGGCCCATCAATCGACTTGGCAGACAAACGCCGCTCGATGATGCCGCGCAGGAACTGGTAGATGAGGGTGGCACCCCTGGCATTTTGCCGGGTCGATTCGGCCAGCGCCTCTGTGAACGGCAAGGCCGTGAATTCGATGCGCTGTTCCGGTCCGACGCCGATCATCCAGCGCTCCGGCCCGTCGATATCCGATTTGATCGGCTGGATGATAGCTTTGCTCCGGACGCCATCGCGTATGTAATCGATCTCGACCGGTTGGCCCTTGCACGCCTGAACGACCTCACGAAGCTTGTACTGCGAGCGAATCGGCTCCCCGTTCACGCTCAACAGCAAATCACCCCGCCGCAGGCCCGCCTTCTCAGCCGGCAATCCGGGCGACAGGTCGCCGACCTGAATGTCGGCTTGTTCGGCCCAGCCCGCGAAGCCGATTCCGGCCCGTTCGATAAGGACCGGAGTGACGGTAAACGCCATGCGCTTGCCGTTGCGCTGCACGACAACCGGCAACGGACGGTTGGCATTCGAGGCTTCGGCTACCAGCACGTCCTGCCAGGTAGGGTTAGCCACGGAGCCGATCTGGACGATCTTGTCGCCGCTCTTTACTCCCGCCTTGGCCGCCGCGGAATCCGGAAGAACGTGGCCCACGGTTGCGCTGAGATCCGATTCCATCGGCCTCGGGTACTTGACCATGAATAGCCCGGTCAACAGAGCGACGGCCAGGACAATGTTCATGGCCGGTCCGGCAAATGCAATGCCCAGACGCTGCCAGCGGGGCTTGTTCACGAAAGACCGGGGATCTTTGGTGGCGTCCTCACCCGGCTGTTCGCCGGCCATCTTGACGTATCCACCAAGAAAGAAGATTGCTGAGAAACGAAATTCAGTCTCGCCCTTTCGGAATCCAAACAGGCGGGGGCCGAAACCGAAGCTAAAAGTTTCTACATGGACGTCGAAAAAACGCGCCGCCCAATAGTGGCCAAGTTCGTGGACGAGGATCATCACGCCGATCAGAACGAGCAGCCACCAGACATTTTGAACAACAACCATAATGACTAGACCGTTGCCACCGGGCGGCGACCGCTCACGCCGGCACCTTTGTATCTATCCTCTATGATGCCGCGGGCGATTTCACGTGACGTTTCATCCACTTCGAGTACCTCACTCACAGAGTGAGTTTCCCGGCTTTCCACCCGCGATAAAGTTTCTTCCACGACCTCCGCGATGGCGGGGAATGAAATCTTCTCCCCCAGGAACGCCTCCACCGCGATTTCGTCAGCCGCATTCAACGTACAAGTCGCCGATCCGCCCGCGGTCTGGGCTTGATAGGCAAGTTTCAGTAACGGGAACTTTTCAAAATCAGGCGGGCTGAAATCAAAGTGCCGGGGCACCGTCCAATCCAGTCTTGGTACCGGAGCGGATCCGCGATCGGGATAAGTCAGGGCGTATTGTATTGGCATGCGCATGTCGGTTACCGACACTTGCGCGATCACGCTGCCATCTACATACTCCACCATGGCGTGCACTGTGGACTGCGGATGAATCACCACGTCGACTTCCGAGGGTGACAGCCCGAACAGCCAGCACGCCTCGATGACTTCGAAGCCCTTATTCATCAGGGTAGCAGAGTCGAGAGTGATGCGCCGTCCCATCTTCCAGGTGGGATGGTTCAGGGCGTCGGCCGGAGTCACAGAGGCCAGTTTCTCCCGGGGCGTCGTCCGGAACGGACCTCCCGAGGCGGTCAGAATCAGGCGGGCCACTTCGTGACGCCGCCCAGCCCTCAGACATTGATGCGCTCCGTTGTGCTCACTGTCAACCGGAATCAGCTCGGCCCCCGAATCCTTGGCCGCCTGCATGACCAGCTTCCCGCTCGCCACCAGCACTTCCTTATTCGCGAGCCCGACTGTCTTGCCGCGCCGAACCGCCTCATAGGTCGCTTCGAGTCCCGCGACCCCGACGATGGCTGACAAGATGAAATCCGTTTCAGGCGCGATCGACGCTTCCAGGCGGGCGGCGGCTCCCGCGCCAAGCTGCGGCCATTCGGAACGCGGCATACCCGACTCTTCGAGCATCTTCACAAGGCGAGCTCGAACTTCGTCCGTCGCCACGACCACTATCTTGGGGCGGAATTCCTTGATCTGAGGAACCAGAACGGCCAGGTTTTGTCCCGCGGCGAGGGCGAAGATCTCGTATTCGGCCAGGTTCCTGCGCACTACGTCTAATGTGCTGGTCCCAATCGATCCCGTGGAACCAAGAATGGTGAGTCGTTTCATCCGGAAGGCGGGCGGAGGCTGCTACCCAAGGCAATCATATCAAAACCGGCGCAGGAAAACGATCTTCAATGTTTTGGTCTATGGAAGGAAGGGAGGTTTTTTGGGCGCCGGGGAGGATTGCTTCAGGGGTCTTTATTTTAGAGGTTAGTCTCGCTTTGGTGGGAGTTGCCTCCCCGGCCTATTCCAATATTAGAATATGAATTCCTGGAATGCAAGGAAAAAATCCGGTTCTTGAAAAAAATCTTTCAGCCCCGTTTGACCTCGACTCCCGCCCATTCTTCTAAGGTCTTGATTGCAGAGCAGAAGTCATCGTCGGCGTGCCCCTTGGCGATGGCCGCACGAAACATCTGTTCTGTCAAAGCTGTGATGGGAAGTGGAACTTCCAGTTCCTTGCCGGTCTCAAGCATCAGTCCGATGTCTTTGTGCATCCACTTTAAGGCGAAGTTCGGGGCGAAGTTCCTATCAAAGATGAAGGGAGCTTTATAATCGATCACGCCGGACTTGGCAGCGCTGTTACTGAGTATCTCCAGCATGAGCTGCGGGTCCACTCCCGCCTTGGTGCTCAGCACAATGCCCTCGCAGAAAGCTTCCATGATGTTACAGAGCACCAGGTTCTGCGTCAGCTTGGCGTGCAGACCCATGCCTGGACCGCCGCAGTAGTACAAACGCTTGCCCATGGGTTCGAAGAATGGCTTGATGCGCTCGAAGACTTCCTTGTCGCCGCCAATCATAAAGGTAAGCGTCCCGCCCTCGGCTCCCGGCCGTGAACCGGTACACGGAGCGTCCAGGAAGGGCAGCCCCTTCTTGGACAATGCAACTCCGATGGCTCGACTATGGCTGGGGGAGACAGTGCCGGCATCGACGATCACAGTTCCGGGGCGCGCCCCCTCCGCGATGCCGCCTTCGCCGAGGATCACGTTCTCAGACATCGACGTGTTGCCCACACAAAGGAAGATGCATTCGGCGAACTCGCCTACCTGCTTCGGCGTTTCGCAGAAAACCCCCTTTTCTTCCTCTGCCAGCTTCTTCGCTTTCCCGGCGGTGTGAGACCAGACGGCCACCTGATGTCCCGCGCGAAGGAGATTCCTTGCCATGGGACGACCCATGATTCCGAGGCCGAGAAATCCAAGCTTTGCCATGATGGTGCTCCTTTAGACCGTTCATTGTACGACGCAGCACCCGTATGCGACAATTTTTTACTAATGAACCCCGACAGACCGCCGGTTTTAATCACAAAGAGGATCTATCCCGAGGCTGTGGAGTACCTAAAGGCGCGCGCGAGCGTGGACTATGTAAACTCGGATGACGGTCTGACCCCCGAGGAATTGCTTACCCGCATACGAGGCAAAGAGGCCGTCGTTTGCCAGCTTACAGACAAATTCCCGAGCGACATCATAGCGGAGCTGGATGGCGTCCGCATCCTCGCAAACGTGGCGGTGGGCTTCGACAACATAGACATACCGGCGGCCACATCGAAGGGTATTCTCGTGACGAACACGCCGGATGTCCTCACCGAAACCACCGCCGACTTCGCCTTCACGCTTCTGATGGCGGCGGCCCGCAGGGTGGTCGAGGCGCATGCGTTTGTGCACTCCGGCCTGTGGCAGCGCTGGACAATCGACCTGTTGGTGGGACAGGACATTCACGACAAGACGATCGGCATTTTCGGGATGGGCCGCATCGGGCAGGCTGTCGCGCGGCGCGCCCGTGGTTTTTCGATGCGCGTGCTCTACAACGACGTCGGCCGCGCAACCGAGGCCGTCGAGCGTGAACTGGGCCTGGAATTTGTCTCGAAGGACCAGTTGATCGCGGAATCGGACTTCATCAGCCTGCATGTGCCCCTCTCCGATGCAACAGCGAAATTCATCGGAGCCGCGGAACTGCGGCGGATGAAACCGACGGCCATCCTTATCAACACCTCCCGTGGTCCGGTGATCGATGAAGCGGCGGTGGCCGAGGCATTGGCGGCAGGGACCATCGCCGGGGCAGGTCTGGATGTCTTCGAAACCGAACCGAAAGTTCATCCTCTGCTGCTCACGCTGAAGAACGTCGTGCTCGCGCCGCATATTGCCAGCGCCTCGGTGGATACGCGCCGGCGAATGTCGATGATGGCGGCAGAGAATGTGGTGGCGGCACTCGAAGGACGGCGCCCGCCGAACCTGGTCAATTCCCGTCTGTGGGCGGAGCCGCCCGTTGTGCCAGGAGTCTGAGGGCCAGCATGTCGGCCTCGCTGAACCGGACGGTAGCTAAATCCGGCCCTGCATCACCCTGCAGCACGTGTGTCTGAATTAGCGTGTGCAGGTCCTCAACAGTGATCCCGAGCGCAGCGGCTGCCTGGCGGTCGGAGTAGACGTGTCGTTCGGGATGCGCTGGTGACATGAGTTCTCTGCGGACCATTGTAAAGTCTCACTGGTTCGTCCCCAATCGGCTGGAGATCCTAGGTGGCCTGACGAAATTACCGATAGTCACACGTTGCGATTTCTCACCACCAGTCCGTGGGGCTGATATACACTCTGAGCAGGAGCCGACATGGCCTACGTGAAACATTCCCCTCACTCTCTACGGCCACCGACCGAGGTTCTCACGCGTGGTTTCGACCCGGCACTGTCAGTCGGGTCAGCGCGGCCGGCCGTGTTCCGCTGTTCAACGTACGTCTTTTCCAGTCCTGAGGCTGCCGAGCGCAGTTTCGAGGTGGCTAGCGGACGGGCACAAGCCACCGAAGGCGAGCACGTCGAGCTGATCTATGCCCGGCTGAATCATCCCAACGCCGAGATTCTGGAAGATCAGATGATGCCGCTCGAGCCGGGCGCGACAGCGGCGGCGGTGTTCAATTCCGGGCTGGCGGGCATCATGACCGCCTTTCTGTCGTTTGCGCGGCCCGGCGACACCATCGTCTATACAGTCCCACTCTACGGCGGCACCCAGAATCAGATTCACAACCTACTGGAGCCGCTCGGTATCAACTGCGTGCCCGTCCCGGCGGGGCATAGCAATGAGCTGGGAGAAGCGATTCGCGCGGCCAAGAATCTGAAGATCGTCTTCATCGAGACCCCGGCAAACCCAACGATGATGATGACCGACATACGCCGCGCTGCTACCGATGCGGCCTCGCGTGGCGACGGAGCGCTGATCCTGGTGGACAACACGTTTCTGGGGCCGACCTTCCAGCATCCACTCTCCTTCGGCGCCGATGTTGTTCTTTATTCGGCGACGAAGTACATGTCGGGCTTCAGCGATCTCATCGCAGGCGCCGTGCTGGCGCGTGATCCGGCCTTGATCCGCGAGATGAAGATGCGCCGGGCGATGTTCGGCAACATCCTTCCGCCGGATGAGTGCTGGATGCTCGACGGCCGCCTTCCTACCATAGCCCTCCGCATGAACCGCCAGAGCAAGAATGCGCAGCGAATCGCCGAACGGCTGGTGGAACACCCGAAGATACGGACGCTCCACTACCCGACACTGTTCAGCGATCCGGAGCAGATCAGGATCCGGCTTGCTCAGTGCCTGTTCCCCGGAGGAATCTTCTCTATGGAACTGGCGGGTGGGAAGGTTGCCGCCTTCGAGTTCCTGAGGAACCTCAAAATCGCCCGCAACGCCGTGTCTCTCGGCGGTGTGGAGACGCTGGCCTGCCATCCCATGACGACTACGCACTCGGGACTCACGCCGGAGGAACATACGCGAGCGGGCATCACCGAAGGATTGGTGCGGATCTCGGTCGGGATTGAGGACTGGCGGGATCTTCTCGGGGACTTCGAGCGGGCTCTCGAAGCGGTGTAAGGGAGACTCAGGCGAAAAGCATGCGCATGGTCGTGTTGACCAGCGCGTGGGCGACCATGGCGGCACGGATACTTCCGGCTCTCGTGAAGGCCTTGCCATAGAAAAAGCCCGCCACGGCGGCGACAAGCGAGAACTTCCAGTTCGGGAACTGCCGGAACGGCAGGTGCACCAGCCCAAACAATGCAGCCGCGATGAGGATGGCGCCGAGTTCGCTTGAAAGCAAGCGGCTCAGGTGTCTCTGGAGCACGCCACGGAAGAAGAATTCCTCGGAGAGCGCGACAACCCATAGCATGCCCAGAAAAGTCGCAACCGCGAGCGGCGCCGCCTTCCACCACTCCAAGGGAATCGGACGGAATTTTACGACGCCGAGCAACAGAGCAAGCGGCAAACCAATCGGGATGAAACAAGCGTAATAGCGGAAGCCGACGCCGAGATCCTTCCCATCCGGGATGAAGCCGAAGCCGACCCCTTCAATCCGGCGGATCAGCAGCATTGCGGCAACTCCCAGCCGGATCCACATGAGCTGCCCGAGTATATCGATGCGCAGGCCGGGCGCGGGATCGGGATACAAGTCCCGAAAGGGTTTGACTATCATCACCGCTGCCATGAAGGCGAGAAAGGCGAAGTCGGACGCGGCGGAGCCGGGGATCCGAATGAACCAGAAGCTGACCACGGTTGCGAGAGCGGCCAGAATCGCCACAGCGCTCCAATGGAATTGGCCGGAGGCGAGGCTGTAGACGAGATACGGCACGAGGGTGCTCGCGACAAGCGCCGTGGCGATGGCGGGCGCGGAGAAGCGTTCCGGGATGCGCTTCAGTATCTCAGGAAAGGCAGGTACCGCATAGAGCGAGATCTCAACAAGGAGCGCCGCGATGAGCGGCAATGCAGCACGAAGCGGAAGATCGAGGATACGCGCGTAGGCCAATCCGGCAGTCCCAAGAAGAGCCCAGAGGCAAACCAACGCGATAGAAAACCGGTCTGAAAGGGCGCGCACTCGCATCATCTTATCATCGCCTCAATCATTGAACCCTCACAGGGGAGGCCGCGGAAGGCGCAAAAAGACCCGGGGCCGGGATCCGCAGCGGTCTGCGGACCCCAACCCACGGGCCGTTTTATCTCAAGAAGTTCCGAGTTTAGTAGTCCATCTCGGGGCCGTGGCCGCCGGGCATGGGTTTTTCCTTCTTCTCGGGGATCTCGCAGATGAGCGCTTCGGTCGTCAGCATCAGAGCGGCGACTGAAGAGGCGTTCTGCAGAGCAGTCCGCGCTACCTTGGTCGGGTCGATGACGCCGGTTTCCACCAGGTCTTCGTACTCGCCCGTCGCAGCGTTGAATCCAAAGTTCGGGTTCTTCTCGTTACGGACTTTCTCGACCACGATTGCGCCTTCAAAGCCAGCGTTGCCAGCGATCTGGCGAATGGGCTCTTCGCAGGCGCGCTTCACGATGTCGATACCGATCTGCTCGTCGCCAGCAGCCTTCACGCCAGCGAGGGAAAGCGCACCGCGGAGTAGCGCCACGCCGCCGCCGGGAACGATACCTTCTTCGACCGCTGCGCGAGTGGCGTGCAGAGCATCCTCAACGCGAGCCTTCTTCTCCTTCATCTCGGTTTCGGTAGCCGCGCCGACCTTGATCACGGCAACGCCGCCGGCGAGCTTCGCCAGCCGCTCCTGCAGCTTTTCGCGATCGTAGTCCGACGTCGTCTCTTCGATCTGGGCGCGCAACTGCTTAATGCGGCCTTCGATCGTCTTCTCGTTGCCCGCACCCTCGATGATGGTGGTGTTGTCCTTGTCGACCGTCACGCGCTTGGCCCGGCCGAGGTCCTGGAGCTGTACGCCTTCCAGCTTGATGCCGGTCTCTTCCATGATGGCCTTGCCGCCGGTGAGGATCGCGATGTCCTCGAGCATCGCCTTGCGGCGATCGCCGAAGCCAGGAGCCTTCACGGCGCAGGCGTTCAACGTGCCGCGCAGCTTGTTCACGACCAGGGTCGCGAGCGCTTCGCCTTCCACTTCCTCGGCGATCACAACCAGCGGCTTGCCGCTGCGCGCGATCTGCTCGAGCAACGGAAGGAGGTCCTTCATGTTGCTGATCTTCTTCTCGTGGATCAGGATGTACGGATCCTCGACAGCGCACTCCATCCGATCCGGGTCCGTGACAAAGTAGGGGGACAGATAACCACGGTCGAACTGCATGCCTTCGACCATGTCCGTCGTGGTGTCCATTGTCTTGGACTCTTCGACGGTGATGACGCCGTCCTTGCCGACCTTCTTCATCGCTTCAGCGATCCGGTCGCCGATGGTCGTGTCGCCATTGGCCGAGATCGTGCCGACCTGGGCGATTTCGGCGCCCTTCACCGGCTTGCTGTACTTCTGGATGTCAGCGATTACGGTCTCAACGGCCTTCTCGATGCCCCGCTTCAGGGCCATCGGGTTCGCGCCGGCGGCAACAGCCTTCACGCCCTCACGGAAAATCGATTGCGCGAGGATCGTAGCCGTCGTGGTGCCGTCACCGGCGACATCGGACGTCTTCGATGCGACTTCGCGCACCATCTGTGCGCCCATGTTCTCGAGCGGATCCTTCAGCTCGACTTCCTTGGCAACCGTGACACCGTCTTTGGTGATCGTCGGGCCACCGAACTTCTTCTCGAGAACAACGTTCCGGCCCTTCGGGCCCAGAGTAACCTTCACAGCGTCGGCCAACTGGTTCACGCCGCGCAGGATTGCTTGCCGGGAATTCTCGCTATAGACAATCTGTTTTGCTGCCATATGCTTTTCTCCTGAACCTTAGGCTTAGCCCTTCTTCGTGCCCTTCTCGAGTACTCCGAGGACCTCGTCCTCGCGCATGATCATGTACTCTTCACCGTCGAGCTTGATCTCGCTGCCGGAGTACTTCCCGAACAGAATCCTGTCGCCCACCTTCACATCGAGCGGAACAATCGTGCCATCTTCCAGGCGCTTGCCCTGGCCCACGGCGACGACTTCGCCTTCCTGCGGTTTCTCTTTTGCCGTGTCGGGGATGATGATGCCACCCATCACGGTTTCCTTCTCCTCAACTCGTTTGACTAGAATGCGGTCATAGAGCGGACGAATCTTCATTGGACAAAATCCTCCGTCTGAACTCTTTAGAATGAGCTTGCAACGAGGATTCGGCGGATGCCGAATCCAACCCTATTTATTAGCACACTCCCCTGCCGAGTGACAATATCGTCTTGTATCTTATTGAAAATACAAGCAATAATCAATGCACAAAAACAGCAATTATGCAGCTCGTGAAGCATTGGGCGCCGTAGGCCCCATCCTGTTCGCTCTCAAGACATTGGTGGATTTGGTAGATTGGTGTTGAATGCGGCGCACTCGCCGGCTCCTCCTGCTGGCCATCCTCGTGATTCTCGTTGTTGTGGGTGTCGCCTTTTATACGCAGAAACGCCTGCAGCAAGCGAGCGCTCCGCCCCCACCTAAAGTATTGCCCCCCGATACAAGCGCCGCAGCGGAATACTGGAGTTGGTCTCTCACCCAACAGGGAAAACCGGTGGTAGAGGTGCGCGCCGCCAACTACCGCCAAATCCGTGAGCCGTCCCGTTTCGACCTCGAAAAAGTTGAGCTGAGGATCTTCGACAAGGACGGCAAGAACTACGATGAGGTGCGCAGCGCATTCGCTCAGTTCGACATCAAAAAGGGAATTCTGTACTCGGAGGGAGAGGTCGAGATCAAGATGAGCTTGCCCTCCGGCAAGGCGCCAGGTGGCCGTCTCATCAACATACGCAGCTCGGGTGTGACCTTCGAGAGCAAAACCGGGAAAGCGTACACCGATAAGCCGACGACATTCACGTTCGACCGCGGTGATGGGAAATGCGTAGGAGCGACTTACGACCCCGAGTTGCGCGAACTCCACATGCTGTCCGCGGCGGAGGTGAACTGGCAAGGCAAGACGGATAAAGCTGAGCCGATGAAGATCGAAGCCGGCGACCTGCTCTATAAGGAACGCGATTCGGTAGTGCTGCTTGGGCCGTGGTCGCGATTCACGAGGGGCGGCACGGTGCTCGACGCGGCTGCGTCCGTGGTCTTTCTGAAGGAAGGGGCCATCGATCGAGTCGAGGCGAAGGAAGCGCGCGGTACCGATCAGCGCGAGAACCGGCGGAGTGAATACGCGGCTTCACAGGTCTACATGACCATCGGCAATTCTGGAGAGATCGAAAAGATCGAAGGAGAAGGAAGCGCCAAGCTCGTTTCCACCTCGAAGGTGGCCCGGACCACCATAAACACGGATCGAGTGGACCTGTATTTCGACACGGCTTCCGGCGGGAGCGCGTTACGAACTGCCACTGCCAAGGGGCACAGCGTGGTCGAGTCCGCGCCGAGAAATGGCGCCGGCCAGACCTCCCCCTCGCTCACGCGCGTGCTGCGAAGCGAAGTGATCGAAATGACTATGGCTCCCGGAGGACGGGAGATCGCCGCCATGGAGACGGGCGCCCGGGGAACAATCGAGTTTCTTCCCGGGAGTGCGGCGCAACGGCGGCGGAAACTGGACGCTGACAAGATCCACATCGATTACGCGCCTGGCAACCGCATCCGGGAACTGCGGGCGTCCAACGCGTCCACCGAGACCGAGTCGAAGCCGAAGGGTGGTAAGAAGCAGCCGCCGGTGCTGACGGCGAGCAAGGACTTTCGCGCCATCTTCGACCCGCCCACGGGCAAAATGGTACGGCTGGAACAGTGGGGAGACTTCCATTACGAGGAGGGAGAGCGGCACGGGCGCGCCGAGCGCGCGACGCTCGAAGGGGACCGGAATATCATTACGCTGGACCAATCCGCGCGTTTTTGGGATCCTGCCGGCTCCACCGCGGCCGATCGCATCATTCTCGATCAGGAGAGCGGCGATGTGACGGCACAGGGCAAAGTCGCATCCACGCAGCTCCCGGACAGTAAGAAAACGACGGCCGGCCCACTCTCGTCGGGGCAATCCGTGCAGGCTCTCGCCCAGCGGATGTTCGTGACCGGGCGGAACCGTTATGTACGCTACGAAGGCGACGCCGTGGTCTGGCAGGGCGGGAATCGAATTCGCGGGGATGTCGTCCAAATCGACCGGCAACAGCGCGTCCTCAAGGCGCGTGGAAATGTGGTGACGCAGTTCATCGATCAACCCGCAGACAATGTGGCTGCGGCCAAGAAGCCACGCAGTCCCATGTACACGATCGTCCGTGCACCTGAGCTGGAGTACTCGGACGAAACCGGTACGGCCCATTACAGCGGCGGCGTCCAATTGAACCGTTCCGGCATCGACGTAAAGTCAGCGGAATTGAACGCCATGCTGGTCCAGGGGGACACCGGCTCCCGGCTCGATAAGGCGGTCGCGGACGGCAGCGTCCGGATCGTTCACTCCGCGCGTGGAAGGACCCGCACGGCAACCGGCGAACATGCCGTGTACAGCACGACCGAAGAAAAGGTTGTCGTCTCGGGAGGTTCGCCGTTGCTCGTTGACAGCAAGCGAGGCTCAACAAGTGGTACGCAATTGACCTGGTTTGCCAACAGTGATAGGCTGCTCGTGGATGGCCGGGAAGACCGGCCGGCCGTGAGCCGTATTCTTCGCAAGTAGCCCGCATGCGGAAACTTCAAACCTGCGAGATCTCCAAGTCGTATAAGGGAAGAAAAGTCGTTGACGACGTGTCGATCCTGGTCGAACAGGGCGAAGTGGTCGGTCTGCTCGGGCCGAATGGCGCCGGGAAGACGACGTCGTTTTACATGATTGTGGGCCTGATCAGCCCCGATTCCGGACGGATCATGCTCGACGAATCCGAGATCACGGGACTCGCGATGTACCAGAGGGCGCGCTGTGGCATCAGCTACCTTCCCCAGGAGCCATCCGTCTTCAGGAACCTCACGGTCGAAGAGAACCTGATGGCCATCCTCGAGACCCTTTCCTTGAGCGCCCACGAACGGCGGGAGCGCATGTCGGAGTTGATCGAGCAGCTTGGACTGGAGAAGGTCCGGCAGAACAAAGGCTATGCTCTCTCGGGCGGCGAGCGGCGGCGCGTTGAGATCGCCCGGTCCCTGGTCATCGGCCCGGCGTTCCTGCTTCTGGACGAGCCCTTTTCGGGGATCGATCCGATCCAGGTACTGGAACTCCAGCGTATTATTTTTGACCTGAAGAGGACCGGGATCGGCATCCTGGTGACCGATCATAACGTCCGCGAGACGCTCGCGGTGACCGACCGCGCCTATATCATCAACAACGGAAAGATCTTCCGAGCCGGCAGCCCGGAAGCCTTGGGACGGGATCCCGAGGTTAAGCGGGTTTACCTGGGCGAGAGCTTCACCCTGGGGGTCGAAGCCCAGCCGTAGTACCGAGTTCGATTCTCACCTGTCTGCGTTACAATGAGGGCGAATGAGTTTGCTTTCGCCTCGGCTGCAATTAAAGGTACAGCAAAAGCAAATCCTGACGCCTGGGCTCGTCCAAATGGTAACGGTGCTCCAGCTCAACCGGCTGGAGCTCAAAGACCTTATCAGTCAGGAGATCTCGCAGAACCCTGTCCTCGAAGAGGCTGTAGACGACGGCACGGAAGAATTGGCCCCGGAGGAAGTCCAGGCCCTCCTCGAATCGGAACGGGATTCGGGAGAGCCGGCCCCCGCTGACCAGAGCGTTTTGGATGCCGTCAAAGATGCCGCTGATCTAGCCGATGGCGTTGTTCCGCCCGATGCGGATGCCATCGAGGAAGCCGCGAGCCGGCCTGTCGAGGAGATTCCCGAAACCGCCGAGCCGCAGCCGGCCGCCGATCCCTTCGACGAGATCGACTTTGGTTCGTTTTTCGACGATTACCTGGACCCCGGCTACAAGAGCCCCGCTTCCGAGCAGGTCGATAAGCCCTCGTTCGAGATGTTCCTGTCCGCCCCGGTTACACTCTCGGACTATCTGGATTCGCAGTTAAGTCTGGTAACGCTTTCCGACTCGATGCGGGAAGTGACGGACCTCATCATCGGCAACCTGGATGAAAACGGCTATCTGACCCTCCCGCTCGAAGAGATCGTCTCGACCAGCGGGCACAGCGCCGAGGAGGTACAGGAAGCGCTGGAGGTCGTTCAGTCGCTCGATCCGGCCGGCGTAGGGGCCAGAGACGTCCGCGAATGCCTCCTGTTACAGCTGAAGAGCCGCGGGGGCGAGGGTGGTGTGGCGTGGCAGATCGTTTCCGATCACCTGAACCTGATCGAGTCGAAACAGTTCAAGCAACTGGCGCAAATCCTGGGCAGGCCGCTGGAACACATTGCGATTGCCGATCACGTCATACGCACGCTCGATGCGCGGCCGGGGCTGCGGTATTCCGGTCCGGGCGCCCGTCAGATCGAGCCCGACATCTATATCTCGAAAGAAGGCGAAGATTTCGTCATCCAACTCAACGACGACGATCTGCCTCAGCTTCGCTTGAACCGGCAGTACCGGCGCATGCTGGACCGCACACAGGAACCGAACAAGGACATACGGAACTACGTTAAGGAACGGTACGCGTCCGCCATTCAGTTGATGAAGAACATCGAGCAGCGGAACCAAACGATGCTCAAGGTTTGCCAGTCAATTGTCGACCGGCAGAACGATTTCCTGAACGGCGGCATCGATCATCTGAAGCCGATGATGATCAAGGACGTGGCCGAAGAGATTGGCGTGCATCCATCGACGGTTAGCCGCGCGGTGGCGAACAAGTACGCGCACACGCCGCAGGGCGTCTTCGAACTGCGCTACTTCTTCTCCGAAGCGGTGCAAGGCCCGTCCGGAAGCGCGATGCCGTTGCTGATTCTGAAGCGCCGGGTCAAGAAGATGATCGAGGACGAGGATCCCGCGCATCCCCTCACCGATGAGCAAATCACCGCCCGATTAGAGGCCGCCGGGATCCATGTCACAAGGCGCACTGTGGCCAAGTATCGGGAGGACATGAAGATCCCGTCCACGCACCATAGACGCGTGCGCGGTTGAAGGTTGAATCGTCGGAGGGTCGGATGAAAGTCATTTACACAGGCCGTACTCAGAATTTCACCGCCGCTCAACAGAAAAAACTGGACACGAAGTTCGCCAAGCTCGGTAAGCAATTCGATCGAAAAGGCGAGGAGAAGGAGGCGCACGTCATCCTGACAGTGGAGCGCCATTTGCATTACGCGGAGATTACCGTGCGCTTCCACGACCGTCCTTTGGCCTGCATCGGCACGGGTACGGACCAGGTTACGGCTATCCTCGCGGCAGCCGAGAAGATCGAGACGCAGGCGCTCAAACTGCGAACAAAGTGGCGCGATACAAAACGCACTCCTAAAGAGGCCTGGGCCGGAGAGGGCGGCAGCGAGGAAGTTGAGCCGGAGGCCGAAGCCGAACCCGCCGTTGCGTCCGAAAAGCGCGTGTTCCGAGTTAACCAGCATGCGCGCCGCAAGCCGATGACGATTGACGAGGCCCTGATCGAGATGGAAGGAAATCGCGACTACCTCGTCTATCGCGATGCGGAAACCGACCGGCTCGCTGTTCTGTTGCGGCGCCGTGACGGTAACTACGATCTTGTCGAAGCGTGAGAGCAAAATCCGGATGCCGCGAAAGACCGAACCTCCCAAGGAGACGCGGCCTCCGGATCTCGTTATCATCACTGGTTTAAGCGGATCCGGAAAAGTCACCGTACTGAAGTGCCTGGAGGATCTCGGCTATTACTCTGTCGATAACCTCCCGGTGGAATTGATCCCAAAGTTCGGCGAACTGGTGAACGGTTCGCCGAACATACAGCACGCGGCCCTGCTCGTCGACATTCGCGAAGGGGAGGCGCTGAAGCGCTTCCCGGAGGTCTACGCGAAGATGCGCCAGGCGCTGCCGTGCACCCTCGTTTTCCTGGAAGCAGAGGAAGAGACACTGCTGCGGAGGTTCAGCGAGACGCGCAGGCCGCATCCGCTCGGCACCGATGAATCCGTCGTGCGAAGCCTGCGGCGGGAACGCCGGCAGCTTGCGCCGATCCGGGCACTCGCAGAGCACACCATCAACACGTCGAAATTCAACGTACACGAACTGCGCGAGTTCATCGGAGAGAAGTTCGGCGCGGATCGTGACAAGGCCCGGATCATGACGTACGTCACGAGTTTCGGCTATCGCTACGGCGTGCCGACGGACAGCGATCTGGTGTTCGACGTCCGTTTTCTGCCGAATCCGAACTACATCCCGCAGTTTAAGAAGCTCAGCGGGCGGCATCCGAGCGTTGCGCGATATATACGGTCGTTCCCGCAGACAGTTGAGTTCGTCCAGCGTATTTCGGATTTGCTGGTATACCTGCTGCCTCACTACGTGCGCGAAGGTAAGAGCTATTTGACTATAGCCTTCGGCTGCACCGGAGGGCGGCACCGGTCGGTGATGATCGCCGATGAGATCCGGCGGCGCCTCGCGCGGGCGGGCTTCCGCGTGAAATCGGCTCACCGCGATATCGACAAAAGTTGAGTTCCCCGGCCCCTCAATGTTTCTGATTCGTTTGACCTTAGCGGTCCGGGTGCGTTATCCTCAACACAAGAGTCTTGTCCAAGGAGTAGACTGCAACTAGATGGCTAACACGTTTTCTGCGTTGAAGCGGGTACGGCAGACCGAGCGTCGCACCGAGGTCAACCGCGCTCGCAAGTCCCGCCTGCGCCACCAAATTCGCACCTTCCGCCGCCTGCTTGAGAGCAAGGACGTCAAGGGTGCTACCGAAGCCGTGCCCACGACGTTTTCTATCATCGACCGGGCAGCCCGCTGGGGCATCATCAAGAAGAACACTGCGGCGCGGTACAAGTCCAGACTGACCAACAGGTTGAAAGCCCTGGCCGCGTAACAGTCCTCAGTCCGCCAACCGGAGTATAAATTCTTCCAGCACGATGCGGTCGTCCGGCCGCGCGTCCCGTAAGGCTTTATCTGCCTCGAAGATCTTCTTTAAAACGGAAGCAAGCTGTTCCGTGGAGAAGAGGGAGGCGGTCTGCAGGATTTGCTCCGCGCGGGATCGCCAGATGGGCCGTCCCGACCCGGAGAGCCGCTGCTGGACTTGCTGCGGCGTGCGGAGTCCGCTCTCTTTGGCAGCCAGAGCCAGCCGGAATATCGATCCTAGAAAGCTCAACGCCAAGGGGAGATACTCGCCCTGCCGCACCAACTTCTGCAGCAGGTCGAGGGCGCGCATCCGATCGCCGCGCGCGAGGGCATCCACAAGAACAAACACCGTCGAGGCGCTGGAGTCCGAAACGAGAGCCGCAAGGTCCTCCGGGCCGATCTTCCCCGATCCGCCCGTGTAAGCCCGCAGCTTTTCGATTTCCGAGGAAATCCGCATCGCATCGCCGCCCGCTGATTCAACGAGCAGGTCGATTTCAGCGCGTTCAATCGTAAGTCCCGACTCGCGAGCCAGGTCACGGACGAGTTGACGGGCTTCCTGAGCATTGAAACGGGGAAACTCTACAACGGTAGGGACGCTCTCATAGAATTTGCGGACGCGTTCGACCTTCTGCTTGTCCTCGCCCTCGAGTTCGAAGCGGCTGGCATCCAGCACGAGGACGACGTCAGGCGTGGGGTTTTGAAGATAGTCCGCAAATGCCTCCTGTACCCCGGCCTTCGAACTCTTTTCCTCGGCTGCGGCGCTTGACCGGCCTCTCGGCAGAGCCGCCTCGGCGTTAATCACCCAAATTACGCGGCGTGACACGAATAACGACAGCGACCTTGCTCCATCCAGCACTTCATCCAGGCTGGTTTCATCGAGGTCGTAGCGAACCAGCCCTTCCTCGCGCTCCCCGGCCGAGAGCATCCGTTCGACAAGCGCTTTCCGGCATCTCTCCCGGCGATACGGTTCAGCGCCAAGGAACAGGCAGGCTGGCGCAGGTTGGGTCCGCTGAAGATGGGCAAGGAACTGTTCAGGAGTCACGCTTAGAACTTCTCCAGAATTGCGCTCACGACCGTCCGGGCGACATCATGGCTTAGCCGTTCGAGCGCCGAGTCGCTTTCCTCGAAGTACGCCGTTTGCTCGACACTGATCTCGTAACGCTCTTTAATATCCAGCCTGTCGCGGGAGAAAATCACCTTACCGGTCGTGCGGTCGCGCAGAGTGACGCCGATCGTGACGTTGATCTGAACAGCGCTGGCGCGTTGCGTATTGGAGTCATAAATCGTCGGGTAGGAATTGTATGATGCTACCCGGCCCTCCAATACCGCATCGGCGTTGCGTGGGTCGGGAACAACCCGGTAACGCGTCCTGGACAGAAACTCCCGTGTAATCGCGGCCGGAAGGCGTTCGGTGAGCCTATAGCGCATCGATGTATTCGCAAACGCGGGAACGGCGATGGTGTGTATGTTCGCCGGCATCATCTCGGCCTTCCCGCCGACGTGGTAACCGCAACCGCACATCGAGAGGATTCCGAGCACCGGGATGATCGCCAACCGGAGAGCAGACATTCTCACTTCTTGTTCCGTTTCCCACCCGGCAGGAGCGACTGAGCCACGGCCACGGCGTTCTCCACCATCAAACGGAAATTGTCCGCCACAATCCAGAACCAGCAGGCGCACGGGGCATTCCGGTCGGCTGCTATGGCGCCCACGGCGATCCCGCCCTGGCCCGCGATGCCGACATTCGTCGGAGCTTCCACGTCCGGACCGCGGACATCGACCTCGGGAGCTCCCAACACCGACGCAATCTTCGCCAGGTCCGGCTGATCGCTGAACTCGACGTGAAGGGAAATGCTGTATCCGTGAAAGACCGGGGCCTGGATGAGCCGGATCGAGGGCATCGGAACTCCCTCGATACCCGCAAGCAGCGTTGCCAGATGTTTTTCGATACGCAATTCGAAGGATTCCAGAGGCTCGGGAGCCTCGCTGCCGTAACTGGGTAGCATGGCGAAGCCGATTTGCGCGTCGAAGACCCGCTTCGGGAGCGGCTGGAAGGAAAGCAGGTTCACTGTCTGCTTCTGGAGCTCGTTCAGCCCTTCCTGTCCCCGTTCACTCGCCGGTTCGAAGACGTGAGCCATCACCCGCACGATCGGCTTCACATCGCGAAGGCGCTTCAACAGCATCGCTAGAGTGATCGCCGCCGGGTGAGCTATGACCGAGAGCGCCTCCGGTGGAGCGGCAAATCCCTCCGGCTCCGAATACGGACTGCGCAGCCGGGCCGCGGGATCGTCCTCCATGGCGTAAGTCAGATCAATGAACAGCGATGCAAGACCGGATTTTCTGGCGATCTCCACAGCTTTCCGCGTGGAATCCGGCGATCCCGCCAGAAAGACCAACTGCGCGTCGCGCACAGTTCCTTCGTCAAGCGGCGTGATGACCACCGCCTCGCCATCCTGTTCGGTCAGCGTGGCCGTGGCCTCTCCTGTCCCGACGAGCCTCACGTCGGCATAGAGCTTCCGCTCGCCGATCAAGTCCCTCAGGTCGCGCCCGATCAGCGACTCGCCGCCGACAATTGCTACGATTGCCATCTTTGTGAACCTATCCAGGCTGCCCTTCCGGGCGGGGGCGCAGGTTGCGCAATCGCCGTTTCACGATTCCGCCGAAGCGTACGACGATTCCGCTGCCTACATAGCAAACGGCCATTGCAAGGAGTACGGCCTGTGCAAAATTCCACAGCAAGTAAAAGAAGCAGCCCCAGCCAATCACCGTTAATGGCGACCGCGGCGAGAGCAGTTGCACGTCCTTCAGGCTGCGATACCGCCAAGTGCTAACCATCAGAAAAGCCAGGCCCGCTAACAGCACCAGCCAGGCAGCCGAGATGAACCAGTGCTCGATGGGCGTGGAGTCCGCCGCAAAAACGATCGCCGCCACGAGCCCCGCCGCCGCGGGAATGGGGAGTCCAACGAAGTATTTCCGGTCCGGCTTTCCCGGGTTCTTCGGGATAGGGTTCTTCTGGACGTTGAACCGTGCCAGCCTGACCGTACCGCAAAGCAAGAACAGGAACGCGATGAAGTATCCGAGCTGGCGGAGGTGGTCGCGGATGAATGCGTTCACCGAGCCATCAGCGAACTGTACGCCCCACGCGATTGCAAGCACAGCCGGCGCCACGCCGAAGGTGATTGCGTCCGCCAGAGAATCCATCTCCCGGCCAAAATCACTCGTCGTGTTCGTCATGCGGGCGATTCGGCCGTCCAGCCCATCGAAGAAGACAGCGACACCGATGCACTTGGCCGCCATTTCAAAATTGGGGTTGTGAACCGCCATGCCTGCCGCCGTCTCCATGGCTCCCTGGAACGACTTCAGAATGGCGATAAAACCAAGGAACGCGTTTGCGGCCGTAAACAGCGTTGGAAGGACGTAGGCCGCCCTCCGGGGCCGGCGGTCCGGCGATGATTTATCGATCAGCCGCTCAGGAAGATTCAATCTGCCCATCCTGGCTCAAAGCCTTCCGGTGCCGCATGCTCGCTCCTGCGCGCCACTGGAGCGGCGAATTCACATCGCCATGCAAGCACGCTCGATCCTGCCTTTACGCGGTCTCCCTCGCGGACTTGAAGCGCCCACTCGGGACCAAGCAGTACATCGACGCGCGACCCAAACTTTATCAGACCAATGCG
>JBDKSR010000038.1:0-7332 GCA_039680545.1 Bryobacteraceae bacterium
GAAATACGGAAATTGGGCCGGGCCTCGGTTGCAACGGGAGCCACGGGAGCCGCTGACCTCGGATTTGAGGACCACCGGGTGGTCATCGACGACATGGCCGAGGCAATTCGCGTGGGACGGCCGCCGATGATCTCTCTCGAAAGCGTCCGGCCTACGTTGGAATGGGCGCTCGCGATGTACGTTTCCGCGAAGAACGGTTCGGCGTTCGAACTGCCTCTATCGAAAGACGTTTCTCCCTGGTAGGGCGTTAAGAACCAGCGGTTTACTCGGTCAACCTCGCCGAAATCTCCTGGGCTGTCGCTCGTACGGCAGCCCCCAATTCCTTGACGCGTTCCTGGGTTACCCTGCTGGCAGGCCCGGCTATGCTGACTGCGGCTATGGCGTTGCCATCCGAGTCGAGAATGGGAGCCGCAACGCAGCGGACCCCGATCACGCTCTCCTCATCGTCCACCGCGTGACCCTCCTTGCGGATGGTCCCTAGTTCTTCCTCCAAACGCGCGCGCGACGTAATTGTGTTCGGCGTGAACGGCTCGAAGCGGGTCGATTTCAGAAAGGATTCCTGTTCGTTCTGAGGCAAGAACGCCACAATCGCTTTCCCCAGAGACGTACGGTAGAAGACGGCCCGTGTCCCAATGTGCGCGACCAGGCGAAACACGTTTTGGCTTTCCAGGCAATCCAGGTACAGGACGTCGTGACCTTCGATGACCCCGAGATTTGCGGTCTCTCCCGTAGCCTGCCAGAGTTCCCAAAGCGACCGGCGTGCCGCATCGCGCAAGCGTGTATGAATCCCAGCCTGCGCGCGGGGCTCGACGAGTTGGGGGCCTGACGAGTACGCCCCGCGCACGTCTCTGCTCAGATATTGCTGTGTCTCCAAGTGGGCGAGCAGACGAAGGGCCGTGCTCTTATTGATGCCTGTTACACCGTTGATGTCGTGTAAGGTCAATGGCGAGGACGAAGCTCTCACTAAGTCCATGATTTGCAGGGCCTTGGTAAGAACCCCGACCGGTCTGGCTTTTCTCTCGCGTCTCATAAACATTCGTGGCTATTTTACTATATGAAATGCAGGGTGCCTTGTCACGCGGGTTATTTTCAGAATGGAAGCTGGTTGGGTATGGTTCTGCGAGGATTCTTCCGGAACCAACGTGTTGAATCTAAAAAAGAATGTTCGGTATGGGCATGATCTCAGAGCGGGGTCGCGTTCCGTTATGCAGCACCGCGCAACCGGCCACATTACCGGGGCGAGCGTCTGCGAAGTCCATCATTTCAGCCCCAGTTTCTTCCTGGCTGCCAGAAGTGCAATGGATTCACAGATGCGTCTTTCTCGCGTTTCCAGGCGCTTGGCCGAGTGAATCCACATGACAAAGGTGCGCCGGTAGGACAGCGCCAGTTCCTGGAAAAATGCCCATGCCTTGGGACTTGCCTTTAATGCCTTAGCGAGGTAATCGGGCAACTCAGGAAACACCGGCCGGGGTGCGTACTTGCTATCAGTCGGCGCGGCCGCCAGCCCCGCTGCTGTCAACTGCCCCCTCGCCTTGAGTTCGGCCCACCGTCTGCGATTGACGTCCGACCACTTGCTGGTGGGCTTCCGCGGCGTGAACTTCAGAAGGTAACGATCATCGTCGAGACGCTTAATGATGCTGTCGATCCATCCGAAACACAGCGCCCCGCGGATCGCGTCCTCGTAAGGAATCGAATTCAATCCGGTGTGTTTTTTGTAGAACAGGAACCAGACGCCCGGGCTCGACTTGTGGTGTCTGGCGAGCCATGTCCGCCATTCCTGGCGACTCCCAACCTCCAACGTAGCAAGTTCTTTCATCGTGTTGGTCCCGGTAGCACTGAGAAAAAGACTGACCTGCTGATTGTACCTTGACTTCAAGGCTGCGATTAGGACTCAAGGCGAACAAATCGAAAGCAAATGACTTATTTGCTAAAAAAGCTCAGAAGACGCGCGGAACGCCGGTACCGTCTGGCTCGTCGAACACGCCATATCGAGACATTCTCTGCCCTTTGACCTCAGCAGAGAGCGTGTGCGACTTGCATATAACTTGTAACACCAATAATATATTCGTATGCGTAACATGATCGGCATACTATTCTTCTCGCTCCTATTGCCTGCGCAGCAATCCTTTCCGCAGGCGCTGGCAGTTAAGGACAAATCGTACAGTCAATCGAAATCTCCGTTCTTCCTAAAGCAAGAAATCACCGTGACAGCAACCCGTAGCGAAGTAGCACCAGATGAATCACCCGTCTCGTCAACGGTTGTCTCCAGCGAGGAGATCGACGTTCGCAGCATCCAGATGGTGGATCAGGCGCTGGACACCGCGGCCGGTGTCTACGCAAACCGCGGTAAGGGATACCAGGACACGCAAGCGGGAGTCGGGATGCGTGGATTTGCCGGTAGGGGCACTGGCCAAAGCCGAACGCTGATCCTCATCGATGGACAACCTCTCAACGATCCGTACACCGGCCAACTTGTCTGGGGAACTATCCCTGTGAGCGAGGTGGAACGGGTGGAGGTGGTGCGAGGACCTTTTTCCGCCCTTTACGGCAGCAACGCGATGGGCGGCGTAGTCCAGATCCTCACCAAGGCGGTGGATCGCCACCAAGCCGAGTTGTGGGGTGAATACGGCTCTCAAGATACTTTTCGCTATGGTGCGCGGCTTGCTGACCGCTTCTTCGACAAGCTCGGCGTGAGTCTCTCGTATGACCGCCTGCAGTCGGGAGGGTATTCGTCTCAGTTAGTCACGACTGCGGGAAGTGCCGGGACAGGGGGCACGCCCGTGACGGGTTTCGTGCCGACGTTCACATCGGCTGGAGCGGCCACGTACCTGATTGGGAAGTCCGGGGACAACTGGTGGAAGCAGCAGGTCTGGCGGACGCGCGGCGACTACTCGTTCAACAGCCGGACAACCGTGGCGGTTCAGTACATGCACCAAAGCTCTAACTACGGCTACGACGCCTACACAAGCTTCCTGCGCACTGCCAGCGGACTGCCGTTTGATTCGGGTACTGCGTCCATTGCAGTGGGAAGCTCCACTCGACGTCTGACAGTCAGCCCGAGCATGTTCTTGCCGGGGGACGGAGGCAACCGGTCCCACCTGGCGTCTGTCAGGCTGCACCGTTCCGTCAACCCAAACTCGCGTATTCGGCTGAGCGCCGGCATGGTCCGCTCGCCCCTGGCTTACTACTCGACACCTGGCTCAGGATCTAGTCTCTCGGGAGGGCTTGGGGTTATCAGCGACCGCCCCAACCGTGCCTGGTTTGGTGAGGGGCAATGGACGTGGAACGTCAACAGCCGCCACACACTGACGGCCGGAACAGAATTGCGGCGCGACTGGACTGGGGTCGCCGAGAACACAGTGCCCAATTACACGCGCCGCAGCGAGAGCCCGGTCCTCTCATACGCCGCCCGCGGAAAGGCGTTCACGCAAGGCGCCTTCGTCCAGCATGAGTGGCGCTTAGGCGAACGCGTATTTCTGGTCTCCGGTGGCCGCTATGATTACTGGCGCACTTTCGACGGCGGCAACGAAACCGTCGGCACGACGTTGGTGAACCAGTATGACAATCGCTCGAATCACTCTGCGTCCGGCAAAGCGGCCATCCTCTATAAGGCCCCCGGAGGTGTTTCACTCCGCGCGAGCGTGGGCAACGCCTACCGAAGTCCCAGTGTCTACGACCTGTACAGAGCATGGCGCTCGTCCACCGGCATCATCTACGCCTCGAATCCGGACCTTCAGCCCGAAAAGTTGCTCGCCTGGGAAACTGGTGCAAACCGTCGTTGGAACGGTGGCTTTGAGGCCGACGCTGTCTTCTTTGAAAACCACGTTTCGGACCTCATCTACCGGTCGACAGACTTGACCGTCGATCCAGCGGGGAAGTACCGGCCGGTGGTTAATGCCGCCAAAGCCCGTACGCGTGGCTTCGAGGGATTTGCACGCGCCCCCCTACGTTCGTGGCTGTTCGCCCGTGCCGCCTATACTTGGACGGAAGCCGAGATCACAAAGAACCCGGCTGTTCCCACATCCGTCGGTAAGCGGATTCCCCAGGTCCCGGCGCACAACGCCTCGCTCGGTCTATTCGCCGCCCGGGGACGCTGGAATGCGAATGTGACCGGCCGATACGTCTCGGTCGTGTTTTCGAGCGATGCCAACACCGATTCGACAAAAGGTGTGTACGGCGCCTTCGATCCTTTCTTTGAGGCCGATGCCTCGATCTCAGTGGATGTCACACGGAACCTCACATTCCACGTCAACGTGCAGAACCTGCTGGACCGGGTCTATTTCAACTACTATCCCGTTGCGGGACGCCTCGTCTTCACGGGCTTGCGGATCCGGTTGTGAGAACGCTTGCCCTGCTGATCGTCGCCGCCATCGCCGCCAACGCGGAGGGACCACTGCGCCTGACCGTGCTGACGCGCTTCAACCAGGTGATGCCCGAAGCATACAAGCGTTTTGTGGAGCGGTGGGGACCGGAGCGAATCGATTTGCGGTACGGAGACTTTGAATCTCCGCCCACGGAGTGGGACCGCTCCGAGGTGATCTTCACGTACCTGATGCCGCGGGAGTCCACCATTCGTCTTGCGCCGCAGTTCAAGGCAGCGATCGCACGCGGCGCCAAGGTGGTTGTACACTGGCCCGAACCGGCGCTGCGCCATTGGGACTTCGCCCAGGATGAACAATTAGTCGAGACCGCCGCTGAATACTGGCGTCTCGGAGGCGCCGAGAACGTCGCGCGGTGCCTTGCCTTTCTCTACTCGAAAGTGGCCAAGCGGTCCGGCCTCACGGTGGAGCCGCCCGAGCAGGTGGCGACGGCCGGTATTTACCACCCTCGCGCCGAGGGGCCCTTCGTCAATCCTGATGAGTATCTGGAGTGGCACCGTGGCCTGCACGTCGTGCCCACCGATGCGCCACGCGTGGCGGTGCTGTTCTATCCGACCAATCTCAAGAGCCGCGATATAGCGCACATTGACGCTCTCATCGCGGCAATCGAGAAGCACGGTCTCGTTCCCGTGCCGGTCTTCGGCTGGCCGCCATCAGTGGCTGAGCCGCTTTTGTTCCGGAACGGCGACCCTGTCGTGGACGCGGTTTTCGCTCTGAATCTGGGATTTGCCCGGCCCAGTGACGCTGAGTTCCTGTCGCGGCTGAACGTCCACGTGATTGACCTGATGACGACGCGACAGAGTCTCGCGGAATGGGCCCAATCAGCCCAGGGATTGCGGCTGGACCAGCTTGCGATTCAGGTGGCCTCCCCCGAACGTGCAGGGGCAACGGATCCAATCACCTTTGCCGCCACTGAGCGTTCCCCCGACGGCAGTTCACAGGTGACTGTTCCCATCCCGGAGCGCATCGAGACGGCCATCCGCCGGGCTGGGCGTTGGATCGCGCTGCGCCGGAAGCCGAACGCAGAGAAACGAATTGCGCTTCTTTATTACAACAATCCGCCTGGCAAGGGCAATATCGGAGCCAGTTACCTGGACGTGCCGGGATCGTTGGCGGCAGTTCTCCGGCGCATGCGCCAGGAGGGTTATCTTACTGGGGATGCGGTGCCCTCCGCATCGGAACTACAGCAAATGTTGGAGAGTGCCGGCCGCAACATCGAGCAGTGGGCACCCGGCGAACTGGACGCAATTGTGGCCCGGAAACAGGCGGTTCTGATCCCCGTGAAGCAGTATAGGAAGTGGCTGGCAGCGACACCGAAGGCCTTCCAGGAGTCGATGTCGCGAAACTGGGGGCCACCGGAGAAGTCGCAGTTGATGACGATCCGATCGCGCGACAACGAGGCGGTCTGCGTGTTGCCGGCGCTCCGGTTCGGTAACGTCTTCCTGGGGCCGCAACCCTTGCGCTCGTCATTCGCGCTCGCCGGCAAGACGCTGCATGACACTACCGTTCCGCCTCCCCACTGCTATGTCGCGGCGTATCTATGGATGCGCAACGTCTTTCAAGCGGACGCCATCGTGCATGTCGGCCGTCACGGCTCGCTTGAATTTCTGCCCGGTAAGAACGTCGGCATGGCAGGTTGGGACCCCGCGGAAGTGCTGTTGGGAGACACTCCGGCTCCCTATTTCTACATCATCGACGGCGGCGGTGAGTCGGCCACCGCCCGGCGGCGCAGCGTGTCCACTCTGATCGGCCATCTGACGCCTCTGATTGTGAGCGGCGGTGCGCGGGACGAGTTTAACGCGCTGCGGAAGACGTTCCTGGAGATCGACAAGGTGCGTGATACCCCCCCCGCGCTCGTTGCCGAATATCAGACGGCTGCGCGGGCGGAGATCCGCAAACTGCGGCTCGACAAGCAGCTTGGTTTCGATGTCGACCGGACTGATTGGAACGAGATCACCGAGCGTGTCGGTGGGTTTCTGGAGGAAACCGAGGCTGGACCTATCCCGATGGGGATTCACGTTTTGGGAAAAACACCGAGAGAAGAGGTGCAGATCGAATCCCTCGCCGAGTTTTTGAAGACGGGTTTCTCCGAGACGGATTTGCGCCAGCTTGGGAATCTTCCGGTCGCATGGGCGGGTGAGTTGTGTCGTGGAAAACAGCCCGAGATCGATGCCCGGTGGACGGGCTCACTCCGTAATCGCATCCAGGCCCAACTTAAAGCAGGCGCCTCCTGGTTGGAAAACCTGCGCACCTCGGCTGCTTTGGAACTCGATAACTACGTTCGCGTGCTTTGCGGAGAGTACCAGGCGAGCGGATCGTCAGGCGACCCTCTCCGGGCTCCCGCAGCCCTGCCGAGTGGCCGGAACCTGCACGATTTCGACCCGTCGCAGATTCCTACGCGGGCGGCTTGCGAAGTAGGGCGCAAGTTGGGAGAAGAGGTGCTTCGACGCCACCGGGAGCGAACCGGCAAGCTGCCTGAAAAGGTCAGCATGGTCCTCTGGTACGGCGAAACCATCCGCCATCAGGGTGCGCTCGAATGTGAGGCCCTATACCTGATGGGGGTCGAGCCGGAATGGAACTCTCGCGGGATCGTGGACGGCTTACGCCTCGTTCCGGAGGCGGAGCTGGGACGCCCCCGGATCGATGTAGTCCTGACCATAGCCGGTATCTATCGTGATGGCTTCCCCGACAAGGCGGCGCTATTGGATCGTGCCGCAAGGCTGGTCCAGAAAGCCGGCGACAACACACTAAGCCGTAACACTCGCAGGAACGTGAAGGAACTCATCAAGAGCGGACTGTCGCCGGAATTGGCCGAAAAGGCGGCTACCGCGCGCGTCTTTGGGCCGGCGCCGGGCGACTACGGTGGGGGAATCGCCAACCTCATCAAGCAGAGCCGCGACGCTGGTAACGCAGAAATGATCGCAAAGGCGTACCTCAGCCACAACAACTTCGC
>JBDKSR010000039.1:0-6272 GCA_039680545.1 Bryobacteraceae bacterium
GAGCGCATCTCCGGGCCTAACAGGGGATCGACCTCAGGCATCATGTTGAACGGGAACACGGCTTCCTTGACGCCGAAATGCTGTATGGGCGTATGAGCGAGGCCAAGGTCCTGCAGACTTTGCCCCAGCATCATCTGCGTCGCGGCACGCGCCATCTGAATGTTGCAGACTTTGGATACCAGCGGCACCGTGCGGGACGCCCGCGGATTCGCCTCCAGCACATACACGGTCCCATTCGAGATCGCATACTGCATGTTCATCAGGCCGACGACGCCGAGTTCGATGGCTATGCGCCGCGTATAGTTCTCGATGGTCGCCAGGTGTCCGGCCGGGATGCTGACTGGAGGGATCACGCATGCGGAATCACCGGAGTGAATCCCGGCGTACTCGATGTGCTCCATGACCGCCGGAAGGAAGACCTCTTTCCCGTCGCAAATGGCGTCCGCTTCCGCTTCGATGGCGTTCTCGAGGAACTTGTCGATGAGGATCGGCCGCTCGGGCGTTACGTCAACCGCCGCGGCCATGTAATGCCGCAGCATCTCCTCGTTGTGGACCACTTCCATGCCCCGGCCGCCCAACACGTACGACGGGCGCACCATCAAGGGATAACCGATGTGATCCGCGGCGACGAGCGCTTGTTCCACGCTGACCGCCATCTCCGATTTCGGCATGGGAATACCCATGTCTGCCATCACCTTACGGAACCGGTCGCGATCCTCGGCCAGGTCGATCGTATCGGGAGATGTGCCGAGAATCTTGACCCCGGACGCCGCGAGGGCACGGGCGAGGTTCAGCGGTGTCTGGCCGCCGAACTGCACGATGACGCCATCCGGCCGTTCTTTCTCGTAAATGCTCAGGACGTCTTCGAAGGTCAGCGGCTCGAAATACAGCTTGTCTGAAGTGTCATAGTCGGTGGAGACGGTCTCCGGGTTGCAATTGACCATGATCGATTCGTAGCCAGCGTCGCGCAGCGCGAAAGCCGCATGGACGCAGCAATAATCGAATTCGATCCCCTGGCCGATGCGGTTCGGCCCGCCGCCGAGAACCATCACCTTCGGCTTGCCGGTACTGACCGGCACGCGGTCCTCACCGTTGTAAGTCGAGTAGTAATACGCCGCATTCTCGACGCCGCTCACCGGCACCGCGTCCCACGCCTCGACTACGCCCAACTTCGTGCGCTGAGCCCGAATCTCTCCTTCGGTCTTCCCAAGCAGTTTGGCCAGATAGCGGTCGGCGAACCCGTCCCGTTTCGCTCTCGTTAACAGTTCGTCCGGAAGCGCCTGGCCGCGATACCGCAGAATCTCTTCTTCGAGATCGACCAGTTCCTTCATCTGCTCGATGAACCAGTGCTTGATGTGGGTCAACTTGAACAGTTGCCCGACGCCGGCGCCCTTCCGCAGAGCCTCATACATTACAAACTGGCGTTCGCTGGTAACATCTTTCAGCATCTCCAGCAACTCCGCCAGGGACTTCTCATTGAAATCCTTCGCGAATCCGAGACCGCTGCGGCCGTTCTCAAGAGCCCGGATTGCCTTCTGAAGAGCCTCTTTGTAAGTCTTCCCGATGCTCATCACTTCGCCGACGGCGCGCATCTGCGTCCCCAGCTTGTCTTCGGAGCCGCGGAACTTCTCAAACGCCCAGCGCGGAAACTTCACCACCACGTAGTCGCCCGACGGCGTGTACTTATCGAGCGTGCCGTCGCGCCAGTACGGGATCTCGTCCAGCGTGAGACCGGCGGCCAGCTTCGACGACACCAGCGCGATCGGGAAGCCTGTCGCTTTTGATGCCAGAGCGGACGACCGTGAGGTCCGTGGGTTGATCTCGATCACGACGACTCGGCCGGTTGCCGGGTTGTGAGCGAACTGGATGTTCGTGCCGCCGATAACCTGTATGGCCTCCACGATCTTGTAAGACATCACCTGCAACCGCTTCTGGAGTTCCTCGCTGATCGTCAGCATCGGGGCCGTGCAGAAAGAGTCGCCCGTGTGAACACCCATCGCGTCGACGTTCTCGATGAAACAGACGGTGATCATCTGGTTCTTCGCGTCGCGCACTACCTCGAGTTCGAGTTCCTCCCACCCGAGCACGGACTCCTCGACCAGGACTTGTCCGACAAGGCTCGCCGCCAGTCCCCTGCTCGCCACAACCCGGAGTTCTTCAACGTTGTAGACCAGCCCGCTTCCGGTGCCGCCCATCGTGTACGCGGGCCTGATGACAACCGGATAGGAGAGTTCCGCGGCTATCTTCTCGGCCTCTTCCACCGTGTAAGCCGGCGCGCTCTTCGGCATCTCGATGCCGAGCCGGTTCATCGTCTCTTTGAATGCGACACGGTCCTCGCCGCGCTCGATCGCATCGACCTGAACCCCGATCACCTTCACGCCGTACTTGTCCAGTACGCCCGATTTCGCCAGTTCCGCGCTTAGATTGAGTCCCGACTGGCCACCAAGATTCGGCAGGAGCGCATCCGGACGCTCCTTCTCGATGATCTTGGTCATCGTTTTGAGGTTCAGCGGCTCGATGTAGGTTACATCCGCCATGCCCGGATCGGTCATGATCGTGGCTGGATTCGAGTTCACCAGCACAACTTCATAGCCGAGGCTCCGTAAAGCCTTGCAGGCCTGCGTGCCGGAATAGTCGAACTCACAGGCCTGTCCGATAACGATGGGGCCGGAGCCGATAATCATGATCTTCTTGATGTCAGTTCTTCTGGGCATAAAAATCCGAATCGAGTGGATAAACAGGTATTATCCCCCATTGCTTCGGTCCGATGGACCTGTCGCTCGTGACGGCCAGGGCCGTGTCAGAAACTGATCGAGATGCCTTGTGGGCCTCTCCGTGCCGCGGACTCGCAATCAGCGGCCCGGTTTACGCACTCTGGAAACGTTCTCTTCCTGAAAAGAGATCTTTCCGGCAAGCCAGAATATACGGCTTACGCTTCGACCCAGTTCTGCCGCTCTATGATCGTGTGTGGTTCGTACGTGTGTCCCTTGGCAAGCCGTTTGTCTTCGCGGCGGCTGGTCCACCAGAGGACGGGTCCGAGCGTGCGAGCGAGGGCGGTTGTCGCCAGTCCGAACTCCCGCTCCATCTCCTTCCGCAGCGCGCGGATCTGCGTCGAAACCGACTGGTTGGACTGTTTGAGCCGGTGTTCCATCGCCCAAAGCATTCCCGCGTAAGCGCGCCGCAGGGATTGAGCATCGCGTTCGAACCGCTCTCTCACTCGCAGATCGGGATGGTCTCTGTATCGTTTCCATCCTTCGAAAGTCGTCCGGCAGATGCGGAACAGGCTCGGGCCATTGCGTTCGAAATCCCGTAGGAAGGCCCAGTCGAGAAATTTCTTGGACTCCTTCCGTGAGATCGCTTCATGCTTGAAATTGAATCCGAACTGGCCGTGTATGTCCGCCAGATTGACGTCGAGCAGTCTCCCCTGTTCGGCCATCTCGTTGTAGAGCGGCGTACCTGGCACAGGTGTGTAAAGCATGAACTGGTGCAGATCGGTCTCGTGCGCGATGGCGTGCTCGATTTCCTGTTTGATGTTCTCCGGAGTATGGTGCTCAAGGCCGAGTATCGTTGAGCCCAACAGCACGATGCCGTGTTTCCGCAATTCGCGAGCCATGCGCAGCGTATCAGTGCCTTCGAGTTTGGTGTAGTTCGAATGCGGCGATTCGAGGCCGATCCATATCGAGGAAATGCCCAACTCGACCAATTCCTCGCAACTGTACTTCCGTATGGCATTCGCGGAGGAGAAGATGTTAAGCGCCCAGCTCTTTCCGGACCGCTTCATCCTGGCGAGCAGATCCATGGCGCGCTGCCTCTGCAACAGGAAGTTCTCATCCATGACGAAAAATGACTTCACCTTCTGCGAGGTTTCCGCCTCTTCCATTACGCGGAACAGTTCTTCACCCGTCTCGCAGAAGTTGAGCACTTTACCTTTGCCGCCGAAAAACGCCGAGGTGGTGCAGAAGTTACAACCCATCGGGCAGCCAACCGATGAAATCACGGTGGCGGAACGATCGATCATGTTCGGGACCTTGATGCCCATAACACGAAGGTCGAACCCGGAGGAGAGCGCCGGATGTTGGATGGGCGCATCCGGGTCCTCGCCGAGGTAGCTGCGCATCCACGAGATGCCGTCGCCCTTGACGATGTGATCGGCGTCCAGGATGTGTTCCACGCCGGGGATGGCCGCGACGTGCCCGCCAACGATGATCGTCGATTTCGGCGAGAGCTTCCGCACCATTCGGCACATCTCGCGCGCCTTGCCCACGTTCACGATGATCGAGGAGATGCCGACGACGTCGTACTGGTTTCTGGTAAGCTCTCGCGCAAATGCCTCGCGGGTAGGAAAATCGAGTACCGTGCAGGGCGCCGAGATGTTGTGCTGGATCATCATGATGCCCCAGGAGCGGTGGAAGCGGCGTAACGAAAATGACCCTTGCACCCTCGTCACCTGGTTGTGGTAAAGCTCCATCGGGTTGATGGCGCGGCTTCCGAAATCATCGTCCTGCGCGTACGGGCCAAAGACGGAACTGAGCAATATCCGCGCGCTTGTCCCTTTTGGGTGGCGAACAGTTGCCGGGGCGGTGGTTCGACTCTCGGCGCTCTTCATCTTTTTGTGTTTATCTCCCCCTCCAATCGCGGCGGCCACTGGCGAACTGATGAGTGACGCTGCGCCGCGAATCGAATCGCACCCGGATCACGTCATGGGCCGGTTTTGGTTCCCGCGGAAGGTCCGCGGAGACTTGGCGTGGCGTGAGCCTTACATTCAGTGTACGCTCGATGCGGCGGATCTCGCCGCGTTCGCTTCGCGTGCTGAATGTAGAAGCCGTGCCCCGGGCTCCGGCGCGGCCGGTGCGTCCCACGCGGTGAATGAAGTCCTCGGGCACTTGCGGAAGATCGTAGTTCACCACGTGGGCGATGCCGTCGACGTGGATTCCGCGGGCAGCCACATCGGTGGCCACCAGGATACGGTACTCTCCGTCTTTGAAACCGTTCAGGGCTTGGTTCCTTTGATTCTGTGTGCGGCCGCCGTGGATGCGCGCGGTTTTCACGCCGGTGCGGGTTAGGTTCTTTGCCAGCCGGTCCGTGCCATGCTTGGTGCGCGCGAAGACCAGGAACGTTCCCGGGTCCTGTCCTATCAGGTTGGTGAGCAGGCTGAGCTTGCGGTCCTGCTCGACTTCATACACGTCCAGGTTGACCTGCTCGGCGGGTTTCGTTGCCGGCCCGATGGCCACGCGCACCGGGTTGCATACGTACGTATCGACCAGATGTGCCACCGATTTCTCAATCGTGGCCGAAAAGAGCAGGGTTTGCCGGGGGACCGGTACGGTCTTCAGAATGGCCCGAAGGGAAGGCAGAAACCCCATGTCGAGCATGCGGTCGGCTTCATCCAGAACGACCGACTGCACACCTCCGAGATTGACCAACTTGCGGTCCAGGTAGTCACACAAGCGGCCGGGAGTGGCAATCAGAACTTGAGCGCCTTGCCGGACGGCCCGAAGTTGGGGCCCTTCGCTCATGCCTCCCACCGCCACGGCAGCTTTGATGCCCATGCCGGCGGCGACTTGAGTGAACGATTCGTGGGTTTGGATCGCGAGTTCGCGCGTGGGGCTGAGGATCAGGGCTTTGATGCCGTCCTTGCCGCGTCCGCCTGCTAGTGATTGGAGCAACGGGAGAAGAAACGCCAACGTCTTGCCCGTGCCGGTTTGCGCCGTGGCCACCACATCTTGACCGGCGAGCGCCGGAGGGATGGCCTGGGCCTGCACGGGTGTCGTCTGGACAAAGCCAAGCTTCGCCAGGTTGCTCTGCAATCGAGAGCACAAAGAGAGTTCAGAAAATTGTTTCATTCAGGGTATTTCGGAAGAAGAACCAGCTAGCCAGTTGTCAGGAAGGGTTTGCGGATCGGCTTCCAGCCTTTCTCCAGCATAGCGTATTTCGTCCACGCGCGCTCGTATCGGCTTGTAATTGAACGCCAGACGCGAATGCAACCCGCCGAAAAACGCGTTCCCAAGCCATCCAACCGGATGCAGTATTCCTTCCAGCGGGAATAATGGAGCACGCGCCGTCCCGAAATGTCATCCTGGTAAGCGATGGCGGTTCTCCTGAGCTGTTCCGATCTCAGCAAGTCGTTTGGCTCGCGGGTCCTGTTCCGGGACCTGTCACTGAGCCTTTCCGATGGAGACCGGATCGGCCTGATCGGACCCAACGGCAGCGGTAAAACCACCCTGCTCGAGATCCTGGCCGGAAATGAAGAGCCGGATTCCGGAACAAAGGCG
>JBDKSR010000040.1:0-5135 GCA_039680545.1 Bryobacteraceae bacterium
CTCAAGGGCGTTATCGAGGCACTGCAAGAGGCCGCACGGGAACTGCTTCTGATCTTTCCGGTACACCCGCGAACGAAGGCGAGAATCGAGGCCTCGGGCGCGCTGCCATCGTGCGCGAACGGTGGGAATCTGCGCCTTGTTCCCCCGATGAGCTATTTGTCGTTTCTCGGTCTGATGGGCGGGGCACGTCTCGTCCTGACTGACTCCGGCGGCATACAGGCTGAATCGACAATCCTCGGCATCCCCTGTCTAACACTCAGAGATTCGACCGAGTATACGATTACTCTCTCGCACGGAACGAATCGCTTGGCGGGGACAACGCCCGAAACAATCTTGCCGGTGTTCGCCGATGCGCTGAGGTCGAGGTTTTCGGTCGACCTGCCACCTCTCTGGGACGGATTGGCGTCTGATCGCATTGCAGAGACGCTGCTCAGTTTGGGCTGATCGGCAAGCGTGCCGCGCAGTTCTGACCAACTGGCGGGCCTCTTGCCTTCTCCCATCGCTCCGATAGCCGTTCCGCACTTTTTCCGGCGCAGTATCAATGAGACGCCCGACTTTTGCCCTGCTGGCTGTAGCGGTGGGCTTCGGAGGTATCTTGTTTCTTCCGGATCCCAGTTCCACAAATGCACAGCAATTGCGTTCTTTCAAAGCCGAGAGAACCGACGCCGCTGGCCTGGCCATCGCCAACGTCTCAGCACCATCTCAGGTGGCCGCATACGAGAGATTCGAGATCACTTTCGATGTGACGAATACCGTCGCCGGAAACTACCAGTTCCCCTATGACCCGTCGCCGCCTCCCGGGGTGGACCCGCATGACGAAACCTACCGTGGAATCAGCGTAGACGCTGTCTTCACGCAGGATGACTGGAAGACTGTGTACCGGCAGCCAGCTTTCTTTTATCAGCAGTACCTCGACGGCGGCATGAAGCCGGGCCCGGACGGACAACCTCAGCGATGGCTCTACCCAGCCGGTGCCGGTGAATGGAAAGTGCGGTTCACTCCGCACGTTGCCGGATCGTGGAAGTTCCGACTAACCGCCAGAGACGCCTCGGGTACGACGGACACTCCCCCGCGGAGCTTTAATGTCGCGGTGGGCACAAAGAGTGGTTTCCTTCGAGTCAGCAGGAAGGATCCCAGGTATTTCGAGTTCGACAATGGCAACGTGTTTCTGTCTCCCGGCTTACAGGCGACTCAACAGGTACAAGATTCCCCAAGCAACACCACCGCCGAGTTTGCCGAGCTTCAGAAGAATCACATCAGCCTGCTGCGGATCTGGATCAGCAACATGTATGGTTCCGCGTGGCTTCGATGGCGCGGCCGCCGGAACATTCACGATGGTTACTTGCCCAGGGCCGGAATTCTTCCTGTCCACGACTCTGTGCGCTCTCGGGATCTGATGGCCCTGAGCGTCAAATACCCGGAGGACTGGTTCGATTGCTGCTACTCTGACGCCGGCGCGGCCCAGGCCGTCAAGCCGGACACGACGTACCTGATCTCAGTCAGGTACAGGGCAGAAGGCATTACAGGTCCACGAGTCCAGGCTTTTCCTGGATACGGCCTGGTGGCGAAAATTCTCGGACGTGGGGCGACGAGCTGTTCGGAGCCCGGGTCCGGTGAAGTAGTGACGACGTATGGGGGAAACGCGCCGGACTGGGTCACGATTCAAGGGATGTGGTATTCCGAGAGCAACGATTATCTGCCGAATCTCGGTATCGGCCTGGAGAATGTGACGGAAGGGCGCGCGTTGGTGACATCTATTTCCGTGAGGGAGGTGTTTCCGAACGGCCAGCTTGGCCCTGAAGTGTCAGAAGAACCTTCGATGGAATATGAGCTGTACTTCCCGGACCGTGCTCTTCGCGCGATGGACGAATACGTGGAGTTGGCAGAGAAGCACGGCGTCTTCTTGAAGGTTGTCCTGATGGAGAAGAATGACCTCATTTACTACAAGCTCGACGACAACGGTACCTTCGTGATCGGGAGACAGGACAATGAGGACGGCTTTTACGGTTTGGGACGCGGCCTGAACAAAACACGCTGGTTGCAGCGCGCCTGGTGGCGGTACGTGACTGCCAGGTGGGGTTATTCAACTAGCATTCACTCCTGGGAATTGGTCAACGAGGGCGATCCATTCTCCACCAAGCACTGGGAGCTCGCGGATGAATTTGGAAAGTTCATGCACTGCGAGGTTTTTGGCGTAAGTGTAAAACCAGGCGACAGCGCCCAGTGTCCGTGTCAGCATCCCAACCGCCACATGGTGACGACTTCGTTTTGGCATAGTTTCCCGGGCTATTCGCGGCGAACGGGTACCGGCTTCTGGGGAAACCCGAAGTATCCGAATCTTGATTATGCCGACGTCCATGCATATATCTCCACAAGTGCCGCTCCCGAGCCTGCCAAATCGGCAATGGAATCGGATGCGGCCTACTATCACTTGTGGCATAGCAAGCAGTACGGGTCGTGGAAGCTCAACACACCTGTCATCCGGGGCGAGGCTGGAATGGTGCCTCGGCAAGGCAGTACGAATGACTTCGCAGGCCTTGGCTTGCAGAGAGATGTGCGCGGCATCTGGTATCACAACTTTCTGTGGGCCTCGCTCGATAGCGGAGCACTCTACGAGATCTACTGGTACACGGTTCCCCATGTCTACAGCCCAGGAACTTACAATCATGCGGCAGTGGCCCTGTCACTGCATAATTTCCTCGATGGCGTACCGTTGAATAACGGCCATTATCAGGATGCGAGCGCCGCGACTTCAACCCCGGGCCTCAGGGTAGTCGGCCAGAAGGATCTCGTGAATAGCCGGACTCACTTATGGATTCAAAACAAGGCCCACACGTGGAAGACCGTTGTTGACAGCGTGACAGTAGCTGCCATTTCGGGGAACATCCGTATTGGTGGTTTCGCTCCAGGCCGGCTTCATCGACTGGACTGGTGGGACACGTACCGAACCACCGGCCAGGTCACTTCAACTACATCCATCAGGTCCGGCGCCGATGGGATACTCACTATCCCCGTACAAAATCTCGCTACCGACGTCGCAGTGAAGATCACGCCCGATGTAATCCCGTCACGGCCAACGAAGTGAGACTCATGCGGTCGCGTCGCCCGACTTGCGAAACCGAATCAGCACCAGAGCCTTCTCTTGACCACCAAGAAACGTTGAGGTGACAATGCCTGAGGATCCCATCATTAAGGATATCGACGACCTCGAAATCCCAGAGGCTCTCAGTCTGCACAACCATTACTACAACGACCACCGCACAGTCGCCCAGTGGCACTGGGAGTATAGGGGTCAATATCCCGATTTAGGCGTTTTTTGCGTCATAAAGGATGACAACCACATTGAGGCCACTTGCGGCGCCATTCCAGGTGACTTGAACATATCCGGCGAAACGATTCTCACCTGCAAAATGGAGAACCTGCTTCGACACGAGCAATACCCAGGACTCCAGCGGCATCGCGGACTTGCTGAACAGTTGTATCGCTACACTCTCTCGCGAGCAGCCACTAAAGGGTGCAAGGTCGCATGGGCGTATACCGGAGCAACAAGGACGCTGAAGCGGTGGGGACCCAAACTCGTGGATGTAATGTACGATTCTGTGGTCGAATTAAACACTCCTCCCGGCCTCAGGACCGTGAGTAGACTCTGGAGCAGGTTCCGGCCCGTCAAGGCGTCGGCCAAGGCTGTGTGCTCATTTGTGAAGAGACAAACGGCTCCCTCACGGCGTTTTGCTATCAAGCCCGGGCTCGCGCCAGCGTCGTTGATTGCTGACTTGTTCAAACGAATTCGACAGACATTCCCGGAATTGATTCACATCGAGTTCAATGAGACATACGTCCGCTGGCGAATCACCGAACACCCGTTCATCCGCTACGACACTTTTTCTATTTACGAGGGAGACACCCTGAGGGGCTTTGCCGTTGTCAACGGGCAGAACAAGCAGTTTGCCTACTTGGCCGATCTCGTGTTCGACGACGATAGCGCTGGTGTCACACTCTTGTCCTCCATCGTGGATGATCTTCGCAAGAGGCATTATCTTTCGCTTAGCTATTTTGGAAACATGACGAATCCTGTCAATGCCAGGACGTTTGCGGTGCTGCGTATGTTCTCCGCAGTTGAGACTCCAAATCCCAAAATGGCCTTCGCTCTCCTGGCTTTATCAGACGCTGCCCCACAGGACGTCTATGAGGTTTCCAGATGGCATATGTCCGGCCTCTGGACGGAAGGATACGTAATTTAGGGCGAAGAATTTGTGGCCGGGACGGCTGCAAGAATGAACATCGTCGTCGACTACGATAACCTCGCTTTTGCTTCCGAAATCGAATACGCCTTTTGTGTTCTCTTTTCGATTCTCGGCCTGGACTTCACGCTGAGGCCCTTGAAGGATTACGACTGTCTTGTTTCTGATCCCGAAGATACGCTGACCATATATTATGGTGATCGCTTCTTACCGAGCGCGGGCGGCAAGTGCATCTACATTCGACCTTCCGGCTTCTTTGGCCGCCATTACTTGACGTCGGCTTCGGCAGAACCTGCGGTTCTCCCGCGTACGGAAGATGACGTGCCCATCGTGTTTGCCGCTGGCTCTGACGGAAGTAGTGTATTCGTCAAGAGATTTCCGCAGACGGTCGAGACAAACGCGGATATTGTGGCGTCCTCGTTCTTTTTTCTGACGCGGTATGAGGAAGCGATATCCGGCGGGACCGATGCATTCGGCCGCTACCCGGCTGAGGCGAGTCTGGCATACAGACACGGACTGTTGAATCGCCCGCTGGTCAATGAATACGCCGAGCTGTTGTGGTCGTGGATCACTCATTTGTTCGGCGGGTTGGTTCGCCGAACTTGTTGGCATGGGAAAAACTGCGCCTTTTGCCTCACTCACGACGTCGATCATCTCGAGAGGCGTTACGACAACCGCCCGGCGGCGAAAGCGTTTCTCGCGAGTTGTGCAAGTGGTCATCCGCGTAGGGCTTTGTATCACGGAAGAGTGCTCACGAGACGGTGGTTCGGACCAAATCCTTACAACACGTTTGATTATCTATTGAGTCTCGCCAAGCAGTACGGCATTCATTCAACGTTCTATTTTCTCGTCGAGCCACAACACGACATCGGCTGCTGCGGATATCCGCTGGAT
>JBDKSR010000041.1:0-4066 GCA_039680545.1 Bryobacteraceae bacterium
AAAACGTTTAGCGTGGCGGCGTGGGCTGCTGCGCTGGAACTCCTGACCTTTACGGTTGAGCTTGAGACTCTACTCGCGACGGACTCGCGGAACTCGACGGGCCACAACCTCTATCGGTACAAGTACACTGTGACGGCCCCCCTGGACCACAACCGCAAGGACGTTGCTGTCTACTCGCGGTGGACAGATAGCAGTTGGGTTACCGTTTCCGGCGAGGCGGGCACCTATCGAATCGCGTCGCGCGGATGGCTCACCGGGGCAGAGACAAGCCTCACTTGGTACAGCAGTGATGATTATTCATTCGCGGCGCCGAAGGACGGAATCCAGTACAGGCAGTTCATCGCCTACCCGGTCAACCAGGCGATGGAGGAAACCACCACCGATGCGATCGTGGTGAATGTTGAGTTTGCGCCTGACGGCGGTTTCAAGGCGACAGCGATCGATCCGGACACAATCGGCCAAGGGCTGACCATCACTGCCACTGGGATCGAATCGCTAAGTCGGGAATTGCAGAATGGCAATTTCGAAGCTCAGGGGGCGAATTGGACATACTCGGCTGGTGTCAGTTTTACCACGATCGATGCATTCTATGGTTATGCTGCGAGGTTGGAGGGGGATGGGACTGGGCCGGAGATATATCAATCGATCTCGGTGATCCAAGGTCAGATCCTTCGCTTTGAAGTCTATGGTCGGGAAAATGGGAATAGTAGCAGCAAAGCACGCATTCAGTTTTACAATGCTGCTGGGACGCTTCTCTCTCCTGAGTACACAGCCACAATTAGCAGCGATGGCTACAATTTTTATGCTGTTGTTGCAGCGGTTCCGGTGACTGCCGCGACCGCTCGCGTTGGCGCGACGTGTCCGGCTGCAAACACGTCCGGTCGGCTACTTATCGATCAAACTAGGCTACTATTCTTGGAGCCCACCCAGAACGCCCTGACGCGGGGCGTGAGTGGCTTGGATTTGACGTTGGATGCGGCTGCCCTTGTCGTTGATGGTGGCCAGGTCACGACGGTAGCGTCGGGGATACTGGACAAACTAGGGATCTCGTCACAGTTTACCAAGGCGGGCGGGGTCTTGGCTGTCAACAGCCTCGCTGTGAACTACCTTGCTGCCGGGACTGCGGTCTTCACCGGCGACGTAGTGTTTTCTCGCAGCAGTGGCGGATCGATGACTTTGAATTCGTCGGGGGTCCAGATATCTGGTGGAGGAAGCACTCTGTCACTGGCGAGCGGAGGAGCGGAAATCCCACTCTTGGCAACTGGCAGTTTTGCTAGTCCATCAATCGCGTCGAACACGTCCGGGAATGTGTTTTACAAGACGGCGAGCTTCGCCTCGGGCTGCGCTGTGAACTTCAATAGTGGCAGCACGATCAGCATCGATTCCTCTATTCGGTCATCCTGGCGAACACAACTTGGACTCGGCACGATGGCTACCGAGAACATCGGCCTAGCGAGCGGATCATTCACCGTGGATGGCCATACGTTCACGATCGTCAATGGGAAAATCACGACTACAACATAGGACAGAACATGGCAAACGCAATTGAACTCATGATCCCGCTGACGCTTGAAGAGGCGACAGCACTGAGCGCGGCTTGTACCGCGTTGGGCGAGAAACCAGAAGAGTACTTGAAGCACTGCGTTACACACGCAATCCAGTCGCAGTGCATCCGTCACGCGGAAAAGATTGAGCGTGAGAAATCGGACAAGCGGCGGACGGAAGGATTGCGGTTGGTCGATGCGGAGACGAAAGAGTCAATCGACACCGCCGCACTGACTGCTGAAGCGGAGAAGTGATGGACGTTAAGACGAGCGACAATTTCATCAGCATCACGGTAGCTCTTCGGGAAAAGCTGATTTACCAAGAGGGTTACAAGCAGGGTCTCTTGGACGGCTATCTACTAGCTTGCGGCACGACTCCGGGAGCGAAATACGAACTGGTGCCGGACGGTTCAGGGTTTTTGCGGAAAGACGAGGTGAAGTCATGAAACACTTCCTGGCTCTATTGTTTCTGACTGGCTGGTGCTTATCAGCACAGCCAATTTTCGGCGGTGGCGGCAAGGTGGCCGCGCGAATCGGCCCGAGTGGGCCTACTCTGCCCGCGTCATGCAGTGGTGACGGGCCGCTCTACCAGTTGACAGCAGTGGATGGGAGCAACGCGCGGGGAGCCTACAATTGCGTCAACGGGGCATATGTCTACATGGGCGGCGGCTCTGGCTCGGCGTCGTCACCCTACGTCGTCACCTTCTCGAATGAGACGACGAAGACAATCACCGCTGCGACACACGGCCTTGGGACAAGTCCGTTGGACGGGGGCTGCTTTACAGCCGATACGCTCCGAGCAAAGGTCAATGCAAGCTCGTGGGGCCGTCTCGCCGATGGCGAGGTGACAATCACGATGGACCCGGCCTGGACTGGGACTTGTACGTTGCACGCCGGCTCCGGCTACACGGGCGGGGGTGGGGACGTGTCGAGTGTGTTCGGACGGACCGGGGCTGTGGTGGCCACGACCAGCGATTACGCGTTTTCGCAGATCAGCGGCACGGCGGCGATCTCGCAGGGCGGCACGGGGGCAACCACGGCGGCGGCGGCACGCGTGGCGCTGTTTCCGTCGATGACCGGTAATGCGTTGAAGCGTGTTCGCGTGAACACGGGCGCGACCGATATCGAGTACGTCACCTCATCGTACGACCTTGAGGGTTCTGCCACGCTGAGTTCTTGGGGAACCATTGGGGCCGGAGCGTGTGTCGAGAAGAATCTCACACTCACCGGGGCAGTGAGTGGAGACAAACTAGTTGCCGGTTGGCCATCAACACTGGAGGCCGGGATCATGGGCATGATGATTCCGGGCACGGATCTCGCCGTGGTGAGGCTGTGCAACGTAACTGGATCTGGAGTAGCCGTCGCGGACGGCAAGACTTTCGCAGTGGGGGCATTGAGGTAGTTATGAAACACCTTCTCATTCTCTTGATGGCGGCGGGCCTCGCGGCCGCTCAGACCGAGACGCGCGGAGCGAGTTCGCAGACCGGGCTTTTCACTGCTAGCGGCGGCGTTGACGCCTCGGCTGCGACGATTATGAAGCCGCCTAAGGGCACTTCGGACCCGGTGGCATGTGATCAAGGTCAGGTCTTTTATCGAACCGACACAAACAAGCTGCGCAAGTGCACGTCATCTGGCGTCTGGGCCGATGCCGAGGGTAGCGTGAGTTCGGCCACGGCGGGCTACGGCATCAGCATCAGTGGGACAGCGATCTCGTACGATCCCACTGACCCACGGCAGGACCCGCTCGATGATAATTTTCATGCTCCGGTGGGAACCGCAGATAGCTTTAGTGTGGGCGCGTTGAATTGGAGGTATGGACACAGCGGGACGTGCTCGGCGTCTCTCTACTCGGCGAGTGCTTGGGAAGATTTTGGCGAGTGGGAGGTCACATCTGGGGGGACAAGCGGCAATGGATGCTGGCTCAATCATCAGACCGGCGGTTACGGCCCAGCGCAGCAATTCTATCCTAACTCGGACAAGCCATTTGACATCCTGTGGCGGGTCAAACTCGACTCGAACGCCAGCATCGTTTTCTATGTAGGACTCCAGGGCCTCTACAACGGAGATCCGCCCGGCGACAAGGGCGTGTATTTCAGGTTTTCGACGACTGCGAGTGATACGAATTTCATGTTGGTCAGCCGGGCCTCTTCGACCGACACGGCGGTTTCGACTGGGGTAGCGGCCAATACGACGTACAACTGGTTCCGGATCTACTCAGACGGGGCGACGGCGAACAAGCTCTATGCGACCGTCAACGGCGGCACAGCCCTGACCATCTGTGCTTCGGGGTGTGACATCACGACCAATATCTCAACGACCGGTCGTATGCAGCCTTTCGTGGCTGTGTTCACGGCTACGACCGGAACCAAGAAGATGACCGTCGAGAAGTTCATGATGAACTACGTCACATCCACCGCTGCGAGGTAGACCACGCATGAAGACGCTTTTCATCACCCTGCTCGCCCTGCCATTGCTGGCCCTCGACAACTCCGTCGTGGTCTATGATGCCAGCGGCTCGTCCC
>JBDKSR010000042.1:0-3394 GCA_039680545.1 Bryobacteraceae bacterium
GGTCGCGGCACCTGATGTTTACGAAGAGCAACGACCTCTACATCCTGCCGAACGGGTTGAACCTGGTCTACCAGAAGCCGCCGACGATCAAGTCCGTGACTCCCTCCGTGGACGGTTCGGGGAATCGCGCCGCGGTACTCGCCGGGTCGCGTCTCAACAGTGGGACACGAATTCTGTTCGATGGCCTGAGCGCTACGGTTTCCTCGGTCGATGAAATCAACGACACGCTGACCGTAGTTCCGCCAAAGGGCGCGTCGGGGCACAAAGCGATCATCGAGGCGCTGAATGGGGACGGACAAACCTCGCTGTTCCTCGATCTCTACTCGTTGCCGTCGTATACCTACGACGCTGCGGCAACGCCCTCGGTCTCGGTGAGTCCGCTTACGCTGCGCGCGGGCGCGGAGTCGATGGTCGAGATCACCGGTACGAATACGAATTTCACTTCCGGACAGACGCTGGCCGGATTCGGCACGAGCGATGTGGCCGTGCGGCAGGTTTGGGTGAAGAGTACAACCAGCCTGCTGGCAAACGTACATGTGAGTTCGTCAACGCCGACGGGAGCGGCACAACTCACAGTCCTCACGGGATTCGAAACCGCGGTCCAAGAGAATGCATTGCAGATCCAGTCTCAGGACACTACGGCGATTGTTGTTAATCCGCTCGCGGTGAATCCGGTGACCGGTCTTCAAAGCATCTATGCGGGCGGGCGCGCGAAGGTCCAGGTCGCGAATCTGACGGCCGGTGCGACGATTTCGGCGACGCTGGGCGATAAGGCCGTTACGAGCGCCAGCGCCGAGAGCGGAGCGCTTAACTTTATCATTCCATCCACGCTTGGGACCGGCCCGGCAGTGTTCAAGCTCACGGTAGGGTCAGTCAGCGCAGACCCCGTGGTGTTGGCGATCGACGCCGCGCCGCCGGTGATTCAGTCGGTCGCTCCACTGCCCGCAGTACCAGGCGATCCACTCGTGGTGACGGTCAGCGGCCTGGCGGATTCGAACGTTGTCGACTCGCCGGAATCGGTATTGATTTATGTGGGTGGGGTGGAGCATCAGGCAACCTCTGTAACCGTATCCAATCAGAACTCCTCGGTACACCACGTGCGGTTTACTCTTTCGGACACGGTTGCCGCCGGGAACGCGGTGGCGGTCATGGTCCAAATTGGGAACAGGCGGTCCCAGGCGACGCAAATTCAGGTGTCGGCATCCTCCAGATAGCCCGTCTGTGGTTCAATACCTTCTGATGATTCGTAAATTCGGTATTGTTGTGTGCGCGCTAGCACTCTCGTGCGTAATCGCGTTTGGAGAACGGCCCGCGAGGGACGACGGGTATCGCGGCATCTGGTACCAAAACCAGCCAAGCGGGGACGTTTACAGGTACAAGTACAGTGGCGGATTCGCCACGTACCCCCAACAGCAGTTGCCGATTGCGTATTACTCGAAAGAGGCTGGCAAGACGTTCTTTTGCTATGGCGGCAGATCGAAGGAAAAGAACGAACTGTTGCACATGGTCTCCTACTTCGACCACAAGACGGGGATGGTGCCGAAGCCCGTAATACTGCTCAATAAGGGGACGGACGACGCGCACGACAACCCCACTCTCATGCTGGACGCCGAGGGGTACATCTGGATCTTTTCCAATTCCCACGGAACGTCAAGGCCGTCCTATATTCATCGAAGCAAACGGCCGTATTCGATCGATGATTTCGAGCGGGTCGCGACGACGAGTTTTTCGTACGGGCAACCGTGGTATATCGACGGCTCCGGATTTCTGTTTCTGCACACCCGATACGGGAGGGGCGCGGGACAGGCAATCCGGGTCCTGAACTGGATGACAAGCGTGGACGGAAAGCAGTGGAGCGAGCCGAAGCCGCTGGCCATGGTGGACTTTGGTCACTATCAGGTGAGCGGCCGGAACGGCAGGCTCGTGGGAACGGTTTTCAATTACCACCCTAAGCCGATCGGCCTGAACGCGCGGACAAACCTGTACTACCTGGAGACGGCTGACTTCGGGAAGACCTGGCGCAACGTACGAGGAGTGGCGATTCAAACTCCTCTAACCGAGGCGCAAAACGGGGCCCTGGTACACGACTACAAGAGCGAAAGCTTGCTGGTGTACTTGAAGGATCTGCAGTTTGATGCCAAAGGCCGCCCGGTGATCTTATACCTGACAAGCAAGGGCTACCAATCGGGTCCGTCGAGCGATCCACGGATTTGGTGGACGGCACGATGGACGGGGAAGGCGTGGGAGATTCGACGGGTAACGACATCCGATCACAACTACGACTTCGGCTCGCTATATATCGAGAAAGACGGGACTTGGCGGATCATCGCGCCGACTGACCCAGGACCGCAGGCATGGGGCACGGGCGGCAGCATCGTGATGTGGACGAGCACGGATCAGGGTAAGACTTGGAAAAAGCTACGGGAACTGACGCCGGGCGCAACGTGGAATCACACCTACGTCCGGAGACCCGTAAACGCCCATCCCGATTTCTATGCTTTGTGGGCCGACGGGGACGTGCTCGCCCCCTCTGAGTCGCGGCTGTACTTCACCAACAAGTCAGGCGATCGAGTCTGGAGACTGCCCGTGAAGATGACGCCGGAGTTCGCGCGTCCTGAGCCTCTGCGCTGAGCCGCGTCTACGCCGAATGCGCGCGGCGGGCAGGTTGGCTTCCCCGCTCCTGACCGGGCGGCTTCGACTGGGGCGACTGGGCAAGTAGCGGCGCGATCTCCAGATCCAGAACAGCCCCATCATCGGTGGAGCGCTCCGAGGAACGCTCAATCCGTATCAGGGGAATCGACACGAAGTAGGGGGCTTCGGACGACTTCTCCGGGTGCAGGACGAGTTCGCCCCTGGCAGCCTCGGCAGGAACCGTTGCGGTTGCGTATCCGACGATCTCGACCGACCCGTCCTCCAGCTTGTGAACTTCGAGTAACCCGGCCTGCGGTTGGCGCAAGACAGGCCAAGTGCCGTCGGCGGGGCGCTGACTGTATCCCCAGATTCCGTTTGCGAGTTTGTACAGAGGCGTTGTGTCCTCGACGAGACCTAGCGGCCGGAGACCACGCCGGGCGCGCAGAATCTCGCGGTGCACGTCAACTGAGCCAATCCCGGCAGACACGGGGTTCGCGACATGATTCTGGCCGACGCTCTTGGAGCGTTCGATGGCCCACATCGCAACGAGCATGGCAATCAGAAAGATCGCCAGCCAGCTCAGCACGAGCACCCACTCCGGATAGGCGTCGAGAGCAGGAACGTGCGCCTCCAATGCCTCCAGCAACCCCCTCATGGAATCCGCCTCGGTGATTCAGTTGTACCACGATTGGACACACTAGGCCCCCAGGATTATGAGGACATCGCCGTGTGGAATCAATTTGTTACGTCTAGTACCGGCTTG
>JBDKSR010000043.1:0-16125 GCA_039680545.1 Bryobacteraceae bacterium
TTCGGCAAACCCGTGCAGGGCACCAAGGAAAAACCCGCCGTAACGATGGAGAGCGTCCACTACCTCCTGAAGCTCGTTGCGGGCGTGCCAAATCTTCGTCCCGCGTGGTTTTTCGACGTCCGGCAACGGGGTGAAGGGCTCACCGATGTGGGGACTCACCTTGTGGACCTCGTCCAATGGATCCTGTTTCCGGACCAGACAATACGGCACCGCACTGGTGTCAACGTATTGGCCGGCGCCCACTGGCCCACAGTCATCACGCCGGATCAGTTTCGTAGAGTGACGGGCGAGGCCGCCTTCCCGGCATACTTACAAGGGGCGATCCGCAACGGCAATCTCGACTATTTCTGCAACAATAGCGTGGACTACACGCTAAAGGGCGTTCACGTCCGGCTAGTCATTAAGTGGGACTTCGAAGCGCCGCCGGGAATGGGCGATACGGAACTGGCAATTTTCGAGGGCTCCCGTTCGCGCGTTGAGGTGCGTCAGGGCGCGGAGGAGAAGTACAGGCCGGAGGTGTACGTCGTTCCGAAGGACCCCGCGAGCATCAATGCCGTGCGGCAAGCCTTGGAGAGCAAGCTTCAGCGGCTGGCAGGCACCTATCCCGGACTCGGCGTAAAGGATTTGGGCGGCCGGCTTCAGGTGACGATCCCGGACCGTTACCGCATCGGGCACGAAGCGCATTTCGCACTCCTCTGCAAACAGTTTCTGCAGTACGTACGCACGCCGTCAGCGATGCCTGCCTGGGAAGAACCGGGAATGATTACGAAATACTACGTTACAACGCGTGGGGTAGAACTCGCGCGGCAGGGCACTCAAACCACCGCCAAGGCGGCTGCCGCCCACTAACGGAACCTGCTTCCCTCAATGGCATTCAACCCGCCAAGTGACCGGGCACCTTTAAGCCCGGTCACCGGCGGCAAAGAAGAGACAAACAGGCAGGACGACTAAAGCTTCGCGACGTCTTCCTTGTTCGCCCACACCTTCTCAAACGCCTTCGCCCATTGATCGATCAGTTCCGGCGCTTCACCATACATGAGAGGCATGAAGATGTGCGTGGAGTTGACCTGATCGCCACCCGGCATGGACTCGGGAACGACGGGCGTGTGGTGCCACCACTTGGCTTCGGAGTAGATCGTCAGCTTGTGCTGCAGCGGATAATCCCACTTGCTGGCCCTGACACCCTCAGCCTGCAAAGCCTTCAGCAACGAATCCCGCTTGAAGCCGGCTTTCTTCTCGTCCAGGAACAGCATATTGGCGTTGTAGTAAGCGCGCACCTGATCGGGGCGGCAACGGGGTTCAAACAACCCCGGGAGCTGCGTGATGCGGTTGTTCAACGCCTTGATGTTCTTCGTAACGATATCCCGCCGCTCGTCGAGGGCGCGCAGTTGCTGCCGCGCAACCGCCGCCGCAAAGGGATGCATCCGGTACTTCTGGCCGAATCCAGTGCCGTCATACTTCCGGATAGGGCTCGTGGCATCAAACTTCGCCGGGTCCTCATAGTGGCCGAAGGCAGCGGCGCGTTCGTAATATTCGCGCGTCTGGTACATTCCCATACCGCCTTCCACCGCGGGCATCACCTTCGAAGTCTGGAAGCTGTATATGCCCATCGCGCCCCAGGCTCCCATGGCCTTGCCCTGCATTGAGGCGCCGTGCGCGTGCGCCGCGTCTTCGAGCAGGATGAGGCCCTTCTCCTTGGCCCAATTGGAGATCAGGTCCATCTCGCAGGGGAGTCCCCAGGAGTGCATCGGACACACGGCTTTCGCGTTCTTCGTGAGTTTCCGCTTGGCATCATCAAGATCGAAGCACGCCGTGCGCGAATCGATGTCAACGAAAACCGGCACCAAGCCGAAGAACCTCATCGAGAGAGAAGTAGCGAAAAACGTGTAGGACGGAACGAGAATCTCGCTGCCCGCGGGCAGATCGAGGGCGAAAAACATACTGGTCAGCGCGCTCGTCCCGTTCATGTGCGCCTTAACGAACGGAGACTTGGTGTACGCCTGCCATTCCTTCTCGAACAGCGGCAGTTCCTGATAGAACTTGCCGGAGTCGATCATATCGTGGAGCGCTTGCTTCTCCGAGGCTCCGTATCGGGGCCACTTCGACAGTGCAGCCTGCTCCTTGGCCGGGAAGGTTACAACCTTGGTTCCACCGTTGAGCGCGAGTGCCTCTTTGGGCCGCGCGGAAAGAGTTGCGCCTGTGGCACCCAAGGTCGCGAGGGTCACGCCGCTCGCCTGAACGAAGGACCGGCGTGTGTGGCCTGGCTGCCGGCCCGACTTTTGCATAGACATTAGGCTCTCCTTGATAAAAAGCTTACTTTCCTAACACCTGGCGGATAGCCGTCTTGATCCGGGCCTCAGAGCCGGACGCACTATTTGATGCGCTTGGCTCATATCCACCTTCAATAAATGCACGATCCGTGCATAGATAACCTGGTTGCAGATCGCCGTATCCGGCTACGGCAAGGAACTTGCCGGACGCCAGCCCGACTGCGAAGCGCTGGAACTCCAGCATCGGCTCACCCGGCAGCATCAGTATGGCCGCCGGACCAAGATCGAGCGAGTTCACCACTAGCGGCCGCTTCCTTGCGGCAAAAGCAGCCATTTGGGCCGCCCGATACAACTTTACCCCATCCTTGATCGCGGGATCATTCAAAAGCGCCTGCGCCTCGCCAACCGGCTTCGGTTCGAGGAGCAAGTCGGCACTCCGCCATCCGGCCTTACCCGCAGGGGCAAAACGGGTGGCCGCAGGGGCTGCCGCCAATGCGCTCTTGAGCCGCGCGGCGAGTCCTGCACGGGCAGCGTCGGATCCATCGTTGTACTTGCCGACCGTAACGTCGCCGGAGCAGCCGGTGAAATAAATCTGGAAGACGCCCGTTTCCTTCTCGACCGCCTCGCGCGCCGCACTTACGAAATCGGCGGAAGCACGCCCATCGCAGCAGAACGTCTGTGGATGCGTGGCGTAAAAGTGTAATCGAACCAATGGTTTTCCGCCCTTCGCGAGGGTGATCGTCCGCAGCTTGGGATCGATCGCACCTTCCGGCAGGGCGGCCATCTTCGGGTCCTTCCCCGATCCGCTGTAGCGGACGATGACTTTCCCGTCTTCCCCGATAATTCTCCGTGCCGAAGCAACCCGTTCCACGTTAACAGCCGAGACCCCAACCGAGTCGAACGGTTGCAGCCGCTTGACGGCTTCTTCCGCCGCCGCAGCGATTCGGTCCGTCAGATCCTGGAGGAATTTCTCCGACATCAGACCCGGCGGCCGGCCGAGCCGCCTGAGCATGGTATTCGCATCTCCGTCCACGTAGGGCGCGGCATGCTGGTGAACCGACTGAACGGCGACAAACGCCGGATTGGTCCGGACAGCGTGTGCAATCTTCGCCCGGAACAGATCATGGATCGAACTTCCGATGCCGCACCAATCGAGGGAACAGATCACGTAACGGCGGCTTCCATCGGCGATGATTACGCCCTTAATCCAAAGCGGGTCCTCGACCTTCGCGGTAGGCGTCAGCCAGATCAGAGGTTCACCGGGAGCCGTCGTAGCGTCAGCGCGAAACGTTGCAACGCGCAGTTCCGCTGCAAGCGGCAAAGAAAAAAGTGCGACAAGAGACAAAGAAATCAACAATTTCGCGGAAATTGACGCGACACGTGCGTACGCTGTACGCGTGTGCAGACAAATAGCCATGATCACCTCAAGTTTACATAAACGCCAGAGGTGGTTTATTCCAGGCGGACCCTGTTAATTCCAAAAGGAAATTATCGAAGGCCTGCCAATGCCGTTCCCGTTTCCTGCTCGACCTGGGCGTGCAGGCTGTTTCCGTGCGCGTCCATCGTGACGATGCACAGGAAGTCCTTTACCTGGAGGCGCCACATTGCTTCAGGGATGCCAAATTCCAGGAAATGGACATCCACGACCTTCTCGATGGCCCGAGCATAGATCTGGGCGGCTCCCCCGATGGCGTGCAAGTAGACTGCGCCGAAGTCCTTGAGCGCGGCGAGCGTCTTCGCGCCCATGCCGCCCTTGCCGATTACCGCACGAATACCGCAGGTGCGAATTACATGGTCCTGGTAAGGCTCCTCGCGGGAACTCGTCGTCGGTCCCGCAGCTTTACTCACCCAAACGTCACCCTGTTTGAGCATCACAGGTCCGCAGTGATAAAGGATGGCGCCGCTCAGATCCACCGGAGGCGGGTTCTTCATCAGGTAGGTATGGACCTGATCGCGGCCCGTGAACATCTCGCCGTTGACCAGTACGACATCACCGACCCGGAGCGCGCGCACCTGCTCTTCAGTGAGCGGAGTGCGTAAGATGATCTCGCGCCCGCTCAACGGGAATCCTTCGGCCTTCGTCATCCGCTCCACGGGCCGATCCGGATCGCGGTAGAGCCATCGCGTGATCGCGCCGCTTGCGGGGTCTATGCGGACGCCAAGCCGCCGGTATGCCCAGCAATCGTATGCGACAGACACAAAGAAGCTGGCAGGCAGGCGATTCGCCGCCGTAATCTTACAGCCGATCAGCGAAGACTTCCCGCCGAACCCCATCGCGCCAACGCCGATCCGGTTCGCCTCATCCATGATCCGCGCTTCCAGCTTGGCCAGTTCCGGATCCGGGTTTACGTCGTCAAGGGTTCGGAAAAGCTGATACTTCGCAAGCTCATAGCCGTGCGCCCGATCACTGCCGATGCAGACCCCGAGCGCCCCCGGAGCGCAGCCCTGCCCTTGCGCCTGCCACACGGCATGCAGAATGCACTTACGCACACCCTCCATGTCACGGCCGGCGCGACCCATGTGATCCAGTTCGCAGGGCAGCGAGTACTGTATGTTCTTGTTCTCGCAACCGCCGCCCTTCAAGATCAGCCTGATTTCGATCTGGTCCTCTTCCCACTGCTCAAAGTGAAGGACCGGCGTCTCCTCGCCAAGGTTGTTCCCGCTGTTCTTCCCGGTGATCGAATCGACCGAATTGGGGCGCAATTTGCCCCGTTTCGTCGCTTCGGCGATCGCCCCGTAAACAGCCCGGCGAATCTCCAACTGGTTGACGCCGATCGGAGTGCGGATGAGGAAGGTCGGCATTCCGGTGTCCTGGCAGATTGGGGCCTCGTCCTCATGAGCCATATCGATGTTGCTGGCTATGATTCCGAGAGCCTGTGACGCCTGCGTGCCGGGATCCTCCCGCGACATGGCAATCCCCATCGCGGCACGAACATCCGGAGGCAGGTTGGCGGAAGTTTGAGTGATCAGTTCGAGCAAACTGCCGGCAAGAAATTGCATATGGGACCTCCCGCTTCTTTATCGTAGCTTGAAGCGAATATGCGCGGTCATACCGGGCCTGATTACAGGCGTAGGGCTGGTGAATCCGATGATCGCGCGGTTGTCCTTAACCATCCGCACCTCTCCCGGAATTCCACCGGGAGCCTCGGCGATCTGAATATCCACAGCAAGACCCGGCTGTATCTTCGGAAGAATGGACGGGTCCGGGTCCACAACCACGTCAAGTGCGGACAAATTCACAGCAATCTGGAACAAATCCTCGATCTCGATGCCTACCTGCTGGCCGGTCTGCCCCTTGCGGCCCACAATCAGGCCGTCCACAGGCGAGGTAACTTGCGCCGCGGCCAGAGCATTGCCCACTTCCTCGTATTCGCGAGACTTGTCGGCTGCAATCCGCTTCGCCTCTTCAAGTTCCTTCATACCGGCCGACACGCGTTGATCCGACAGCCGGGCCATCTCATCGAGCGACTGGAACTCGGCCTGGCTCGAATCACGAGCCTCCTGGACCCTATCCAGTGATACGCGCGAGGCGGCGCCCTCCCGAAACAGCGACTGTTGCCGGACGTAACGCTTGTCTTCTCTTTCAAACTCGGCACGAGCGCGGCTTGCATCGGTTCGGGCCCGGGAAGCCTCCATGCGCGCGGCAATTAAACGGCTTTCAATACCGCTCACGTTGGCTTGCGCCTTCTGAACCGCAGCGAGCGCGGTGTCACGCTCAGAGACCAGATCTGAGTTCGATATCTGGGCTAGTAACTGCCCTTCCGCGACACTCTGTCCTACGTCCGCAAAAAATGCCTCGATTGTGCCATCAATCGGCACCGGTACGCTGACAACCTGTTGTGCCTGGATGCGGCCGACGAGATCCGCGTAGTCCTTCGCCGTGCTTGAAACGGGGGCAGGGGTGACGGCGGGACGGCTTCTCTGCCGCAACAGTGAGAGCGCACCAACAGCAACAGCAGCCAGGATCAATATCCCGGCAATCAAGATCCACTTGCCCCGCATAAGCCGTCTTTATTGTAGCCGCAGCGATACGCCCGATGTTGCCTCGGCGCGGGGGCTGGGGGAAACTTAAGTTGTGCCTGATTTCTGTACCTGTGGAGCCGAGCTCCCGCCCGATGCGAGATTCTGCCATAAGTGCGGCAAGCCGCAACGGGAAGAGCCGAACTTCGTAGAGCCCGAGCCGCCAGCCGAGCACGCACCAGTGCCGGAAGTCGCGCCGCTGCTCGTTGAAATACGTCCGGTGGAGATCGGATTTCACAACCGTCTTGCCGTGCGCGTCAGTTTTCTGGCTGGGTGTGTCGCCTTCGTGCTTGGTCTGCTACCGGCGCCATTCCCTGCCCGAATAGTCCTGCTATTGTTCGCGGGCTTTGTGTCGGTGTATCTCTACCGGCGCCGCAGCGGTGAGGCGCTATCGCCCTGGAATGGGGCACGCATCGGCTGGATGAGCGGACTGTTCAGCTTCGTGATCATCACCGTCCTATTCACGGTGAATATGGTCATGATCTGGTTTATCGCGCGCGAGGGAGGGTTGGCGGCCTTCTATGAACAGCAACTCGGCGCGATGGGAATGTCGAAACAGAACATCGAGCAGGTCGTCGAGGTATTTCGAAGCCCGATCCAAATTACGATGCTGATGTTCTCCCTATTCGTGATGTTCACCGGGCTCCTTACGGCGGGCGGAGCAATTGGAGCGCGGCTTCTGAGACGGGACTAGTCGAGTTCGATGGCGCCTGCAGGACGGTTGTAACGGCTGACGATAGCAACGCCGACGAAAATGATCCCCATCGCCACGGCTTCCCGCATTCCGAACGCTTCCCTATAGACGAACCAGCCCAGCAGCACTGCCACAACCGGGTTCACATACGTATAGATGGAGACCAGCGCCACGGGCAGCTTCTCCATCGCGTACACGTAGGAACTGTACCCCACGATGGAGCCGAACACGACAAGGTAAAGTAGCGCCACGACGCCTCTCGTCCGCCAGACGATCGGATCGGAGGGGATCAGCAGCGCGAATGGCAGGCAGACGATTCCAGCAACGAGCTGATGCACCGCCCCGTTAATGATCGGGTGCGATTCGGTATCCAAGCGGCGTTGACGGATGGAGCCGTAGGCCCAGGCGAGGCAGCTCAACTGCAACAATACGAGGCCCAAGAGCAGGTCACCACCGCTGCCGGAGTTGCCGGCGGCCGGAGCGACAAGCAACACGGCGCCAAGGCACCCAACGATGAGCCCACAGATGGTTGGAAGCCGCAATCTTTCCCCGCCGGGCAGCACAGCGTCCGCTCCCACAGTCCAGAAAGCGGAGGTCGTCAAGATGAGCGCGGCAAGCCCGCTCGGGACCCACAGTTCCGCAATGGTGAGGCACGCGTTGCCTATGGCAAGGGCAAAGATGCCGTTGAACGCGGTGCGGGTAAGTTCGCGCCCCCTGGGAAATGGGACGCCAAGCATCCATCCGGCTGCCAGCATGACGGAGCCCGATATCAGGAAGCGCGTACAGACGAGCACCAGAGGCGGGAAGGACTCGAGAGCCATCCGAATCCCCAGATACGTAGTGCCCCAGAAGAAGCACACCGACACTAATGCGCTGTAGGCTTTGAATTTAGGATGGGTTCCCAATAAATTAGCGTAACATTCCAGGGATGGACGCCGCGAAACCTGCTGCTAGAATGAGACGTGATTCTCACGCTCACCGTGAATCCGGCCATTGACCGGAACTTCGCCGCCGACAGGCTGGTTTTCGAGGACCGAGGCTACATCCTGGCCAGTTCCATGTCCGCAGGCGGCAGGGGAATTAACGCCTCCCGGGTGATACACGCATTCGGAGGGAAGACCACCGCGATCGTCACATCGGGCGGTAAGTCGGGACAGCAGTTCGAGCAACTGCTCGCCGATAGCGGATTCCCGATTGAAGTGGTTCACATCAAACACGGGGTCCGTCACAATCTCACGATCACCGATAGGACAGGGCTCACGGTGAAGCTCAACGAAATCGGGCCGCGGCTCGATGCCGCTGAGGTGGCGCGCGTCGAGCGGGCAGTGAGCCGCAGCCTTCCGGAAGCGCGGTGGCTCATGCTCTGCGGCAGCGTGCCGCCCGGGGTACCGACCGGCTTCTATTCGACGCTCATCGCGAAGGCACGCGAGAAGGGCGTCAAGACGCTGCTCGATACGGACGGAGAGGCGCTTCGCGAAGGGATCGAAGCAGGCCCGACGGTCGTGGCGCCGAATCGTCAGGAGGCCGAGCGGCTATTGGGCGAGGCACTCGTCACGCGGAAGCATTCGATCGACGCGGTAAGCACAATTCGCCACATGGGCGCAGAGTCGGTCGTGCTTTCCCTCGGCAGCCGCGGGGCGGTAGCGGCTTCGGAACAGACGGTGGTCGAGATGGTCCCCCCGCGCATCGATGCGGTGTCGCCGATCGGATCGGGGGACGTTCTGGCCGCCGCGTTCGTATGGGCAATGGACCGGAACAATGACTTCGTGGACGCACTACGCTGGGGCGTTGCCGCAGGCACGGCGTCCGCTACGTTGCCCGGGGTGGAATTCGCCTCGATGGAACAGACGAAGGAAGTCTATTCGAAGGTCGAGCCGCGCATCGCAAGTTAGGCCGGGCTGGCCGGGTCCGCCTCAGCCGATAACCAGAGGAGAGTCGCCGTCCTGCTGCGCAGCGGCTGAGGGGGCGGTATGATCTTCCGCTACGCGTCCACGTGGTCGCGGAAGAAAGTATCCAGCGCCAGCTTGTTCTTCGATGACACCTCTTCGCTCAACCGTCGCATCTCCTCCTTGGGGAGCGGGCGGAAGGCCTTGGCCAGGGCTACGTTGGCCTCGAGCATTTCCAGTTTGGGCATTCCCACCACGGCCGCAGAGATGGGCAGAGACCACGCATAGTACAGTAGCTTTTCGAGCGGCGCATGACTGAGCAGCCGATCCTGCGCGAACACTTTCATGGCGATGACGCCCATCTTCTTCCGCAAGGCGACCGGCAGGGCAGTGTCTTCAAAGCAACTCGTGTCCGCAGTCTTCACCCAACCGGTTTTGGCCGCATTCAGCGCCATTTGCGTGACGTCAAAGTCGTGGCGTTCGAGCGCCTGCGCGAGCGTGGACGCGCCATAGTGGCTGGTAATGCCGAGGAAACGCGCCACTTTCTGGTCACGCAGTTTCAGGAAGGCGTTCAGAACGCCACCGGGCGCCTCGATGCGCTCCAGGTCACGGCTGTCCTCGACCCCTTGAATATTGAGCAGATCGAAGTGGTCCGTGCGTAGCCGTTTAAGCGCCGCCTCGACGATAAGCATGGCTTTGTCGCCATCGCGCTCGAATACCTTGCTGGCCAGAAATGCTTCCTTGCGACGCGTCTGCAGCACCGCGCCTACCCATTCTTCGCTCGTCCCGTTGCCGTATATGTGACCCGTGTCAATGTAATTCACACCGAGATCGAAGGCGCGATTCAAGGCGGCTGCCCCCGCGTCGGGGGTGCCGTATTTCAGGAAGCGGCTGCCGCCCCCCATTAGCAGAATCGGGATGCGCACGCCGGTGCGTCCCAGAATGCGTGTCGGAATACCGGTCCGGGGGTCGGGAACAGTTGCGAGAGCTTGCGCCGCAACACCGGCCAGGACTGGAGCTTTCAGAAAGTGACGTCGCGAAATGTGCATGATGTGCCTCGTGTCCGGATACTCGCGGCACAATCATAGCATTTGAGGCATTTCGCTTCTTTCAAGTCGAAAACAAATGAATTGTTAAGTTTGTGTACCGAAAAGGAGAGCGGGCTCGCCTCAGCCGATGACCAGAGGAGAGTCGCCACCCTGCTGCGTGGCAGCCGGCGGAGGCGGCGTCGAGGTCCGGAGGAAGTCCAGGAAGGCTCTGCCGCGCCGACGTCCGTTGTTGTGCCCAATCTCCAGGTGCTGCAAGAACACAAGAACACCGAGAACATCGGCATCGCGAATCGTTTCCATCCCGACACGTTCGTGGAGTTGTTTGCGGTACCCGTCGAAGATCTCACGGAAAGTCCGCTGGATGGTCGCAGCGATCGGGTTCGTGGGCGTGGTCTGGTAGATCAGCCCGCTGTCGAGAGTCCGATACGTGCGAATGAGGGCATCGAGCGCCTCGCGGACATCGAAGTCAATGGCTCCGGAAGCAGTCGCCGCGGCATCGAACAGGCCTCGGGCGCAGACCGCAATCAGTCCCTCGTGCTCCCGCAGAAAACTCTCCGATACGCGAACGTCTTTGTTCGGGACCGTTTCCGGGTCGATCTCGGGCGGCCTCTCGTGGAGGCGGGCATCTTCGAGATACTCGCAATCGAACGGGCAGTCGATTGTGACCTCGCGCTCCGTCCCGCAACATAGCGAGCAAATCTCCCCGCGAACGCCGGGGCAGAAACGGCGCGGCCGCCGCTTTTCACATATCGTGCAAGAGTTCATGGAAGCGAATGACCGATGCGGTCTTTTCCCCATCGTATCATCCAGGGGCGCAGTTGCCCGGATTAGGCGAGCCCTTCGCAGATGCGCCGGTATGAGCGTTCCAGGAAACCGTCCGTCATTCCCGCGATGTAATCGCAGACGACGCGGTGCGCCGGGCCGGCATCCGCCTGTTCCCGGTAGGGAGATGGGAGCCCGTCAGGATGTTCCAAGAAATACTCAAACAGCGCGGCCAGTCTGGCCGTCGAGTGCTCCCGTTCTTCGGTAACACCTTCCGAGGAATAAACCTCACGGCGCAGGAAAACCTTCAAGTCGGCGCTGGCCGCGGCGGTGTCGTCCGTCAACCTGACCAAACGGACCGGATAGGCTCGAATCTCCGCAACGTCGCGCACGCCTGCCTCGCGGGCTGCGGTATAAGTCCCCACAATCAAGCCCGAGGCGAATTGGTCAATCAACAACCGTAACGCTTCCTGGAACTGCAGCTTCCCGGACACCCCGGGGAATCGCGCGCTCACGGTTCGCAGATTCTCCGCAAATAGCGGCACGGCGTCCGCGGCGCTCTCCATCGTCAGGAGCCCCGCCGAGAAGCCATCATCGAGGTCGGCGGTATTGTACGCAATCTCGTCGGCGAGATCGATGATCTGGGCTTCGAGCGGAGGTCGAAGGCCGGGCAGATATTCATCAAGTTCGGGCGATTCCCCAGGCTCGATGTCGTGGGAGTGCTTCACGATCCCCTCGCGCACTTCAAAGGTGAGGTTCAGGCCAGGGAAACGGGCATAGCGCTGCTCGAACGATTCGACGATGCGGAGGGCGTGGAGGTTGTGATCGAAATGCTCGCCAAACCGTTCCATTTGACGATTCAATTCCTGTTCGCCCGCATGCGCGAACGGCGGATGCCCGATGTCGTGTGCAAGCGCCAGGGCCTCGGTCAGATCCTCGTCGAGATCGAGAGCCGAGGCGACGGTTCTCGAAATCTGTGAGACCTCGATCGTATGCGTGAGCCGGTTGCGGAAATGATCGGAGATACCCGCCGAGAAAACCTGGGTCTTGTCCTCCAGGCGGCGGAACGCACGGGCATGCACAATACGGTCGCGATCGCGCTGGAACTCGTTGCGATAGGGATGTGGAGGTTCAGGGAAACGGCGTCCGCGGGTCTCACCAAATGGGAATCTTAACCCGCGGAGGCTGGGTTTCATCTATTCGCGGCTTGCTCTCTCGGCAGTTCGCCGAGCAAAGTCAAAGCAGCACGGCTCGAAGCGCCCGGCTTGGTCCGGAGAGGCTCCAGAAGCTTTCTCGCCTCGTTCGGCCTGTTGTCGGCGAGGATACGCGCGAGAGCCAGGGCAGCCTGGTCCTTCGAGACGAACGTTGTGGGCTTGGCGATCAAGTCCCGGAGTAACTTCTCTGCCTCGTTGGTCCTTCCACGGAGGTACTCGACCTGAGCGAGCGTGAGCTTCGCCAGGGAGGCATACTCCTTGGAGCCGGACCCCACCGAGGCATTGAACCACCGGGCCGCATCGTCCAAACGGCCTTCGTCCGCGGCGATCGTACCGAGATAATACTGTGCGACAGAGCCTTCGTCGGAGCTGGGGTACTTCGCCGCCAGGTCCGTAAACGCTTTCGTCGCGGCCTTATTCCGTGCCTCGACAGTCGGGAAAGCCAATTCCCCACCTTCAGGCTGGCCGATGGGTGCGTTCTGAATCAGGGTTGCGGCGGCGAGCTCAGATTCACGAGTCGCGTGCTGCCTCTTCGAGTAGTAATAGTAGCCTGCCGCAAGTACGACGACGATCAGCGCGGCCGTTCCGTACCGGATAAACTTCTTCCGATGCTCGGACAAATAGTCGACGGTATGGCCGACCTCCCGCGCGAACGCGTCCTTCTTGAGTTCCTTACGAGTGAGTCTATCCACGGAAACCTCAGGGAGACCTATGATCGTAACACAAACGAGGCGCCGTACAACTTCAGGAAGCCGGAGTCAGGTTCTTACGGATCGCGAATTTGACCAGCCCGGCAAGATCGAATATCCCCAGTTTCCTCATCAGGCTGGCACGATACGTGTCCACCGTCTTCGGACTGAGGTCGAGCCGCGCCGCAATCTCCTTGGCGCGCATGCCGTCAACAAGCAGGGAAAAGACCTGATGTTCGCGCGGGCTCAGGCTCTCAAAGGCAATCGTGGACGACGTGGGTCTCCGCGGCACAAAGACTTCACCCAACTTCAACTGCGGAGTCACGTAAACGCCTCCGCCGAGGACCGATCGGAATGCCTCTATCACACGGGCGGCCGGATCCGTCTTCATGAGAAAACCGCTGGCGCCCATACGCAGTGCCTCAACAACCGTCTTGCGTTCGTTCTTCGACGACATCAGTATGAGCCGGGACGGGAGGGCCGCGCGGTTTACCCTGTCAATCACGGCCAAACCGAACAGCATAGGGAGGCTCAGATCGAGGAGCGCGATTTCAGGCCTCAGCGACTCGATCATCTTGAGGGCCGAGAGTCCGTCCCGGCAGTGGCCAACCACACGAAACTCAGAGTCCCTCTCGCAGATCGCCGCGATCCCCTCACATAACAATTCCCATTCATCGGCAACCACGACGCGGGCGGTTTTCTTATCCTTCATAGCCGCAAACACTCACCATTTCCCCACAACCGGGGCAAAGCAACTTGTGCGCTGGCTCCACTTGAGCTGGACGGCTATCTTCTCAAAGTGCGGGTTCCCCACTGCGTGAGGCCGGGCTTCTCCTGCCCGGCCTTACTAGTTCTGCGAAATGCGGGCTACTGCAGCTCACCGCGACTCAGGCGAAACTACGAATCGCGCCGGGCTCGTCGTCAAAGACGTCGAAGACGGTATACAGTTTCGTGATTTGCAGGAGGTCCTTGACTCTCTTCGTTAGTCCGAGCAACTTCAGAGTGCCACCCTGGTTGGTCACGGTCGTAAAGCCCGACACCAGTTCGCCGATGCCCGAACTATCGATATAGGACACGTCGTTGAGGTCGAGCAGAATCTTCTTGTTCCCCTTGGAAACGAGGTCACGAATCGATTCACGAAGAATGCTGGCTCCCTCTCCTAGAGTGATACGGCCATTGACGTCAATCACGCTTACGTCGCCAACTTGACGGGTTGTGACTTGGATGCTCACTGGGACAATCCTCCTCGCTGAAATCTATTATTGCCTATGCATTCCGCCGAAGGTACTTCACCAGCCTCACTTCCGTTCCGGAAGGCGCCAGACGGCGGATCTGAAAATCATCCACGAACGCTCGTATCAACAGGATACCCCGACCGGACTGCTCAAGGAGGTGCTCCTCAGACAGAGGATCGGGCACGGACTTGATGTCAAATCCGTTTCCTTGGTCGCCCACGGACACGATAATGCGATTCGCGTCCTTCACTACCTCCAGGTGGACTTTCTTATGGGAACTATAGCGGTTCCCATGAACCACAGCGTTGACCACGGCCTCGCGGACCGCCATGCCCAGTCTTTGCAGTTCGTCTTCGCCCAAGCCCGACACACCAGCGGCCCTCAGGACAAGGTCCTCTGCGTCATCCACGCTCTCCAGAGTGGAAGCCAGGAAGACATCAATGTTTCCGCTTTCCCGACTCAGGCTCTCTCCCATAATTCTTACATTAAGGCGCGACGGCGCGGCCCGGGCAAATCGAATCGTTACAATAGAATAGTCCTGTTCCAAAAGTCAAGAATGGGGTCATCCAAGGAAAGCGTCCCGCAACCGGGGCAGCGGGATTTCGAAACCATGAAAATATCCAGCGACGATTTGCTCGAGTTTGACGCGCTTCGCCAACTGTTGGCCCGTTATATTGAGAGTCCGCTGGGCACGGCACTGCTCTCCAGCGTGTTGCCCAGCACGGATCGCGCACAAATCGAGAACACACTGGCCGACGTCAACGAGGCCATAGCGTACGTTCAAGCAGCCTCGGCGCCTCACGCGGCCGTGCGCGGGGCAGCGGTGCGTATCCGCTTCGACTCCCTCGCCGACCCCACGGAGGCTTTGCGGAAGCTGCATATTGAAGGAGCAGTCCTCGAAGCCAAGGAAATTCTTCAACTTACGAGCCTGCTCGACTTGGCGCTGGATATCAAACGGCTGCTCACGTCGGTTGGGGAACGATTTCCCCGGCTCGCCTCCCGTGGCCGCGAGATCGCCGAGTTCCATGTCCTGCTGCGGGAGTTGCTCGGCAAGATCCTCCCGGACGGCAGCCTCGCCGATGACGCCAGCCCCGATCTGGCGCGCGTCCGCCGTGAAATAGACCGCCAGCGCAAGCTGATACAGGATTCACTGGAGCGTTTTTTGCGGATTCACCGTGAGGAGAACCTGCTTCAGGAAGAATTTGTCACGATTCGCAACGAACGGTTCGTCGTCCCGGTCATCGCGGGACGCCAGCGAAAGATCGAGGGCGTCATACACGGGTCGAGCGGAAGCGGGCACACGCTCTTTGTGGAGCCACTGGACACCATCGAACTGAACAACGAACTCGTGAGTCTCAGCGAGGAGGAGTTGGCGGAGGTTCACCGCATCCTGCGCGAGTTGACCGCGATGTTGCGGGATGCAGGCGACAACATTGCAGCCGCGGCGGAGGTCCTCGGCGAATTGGATCTGCGGTTCGCCAAAGCGCGCTTCGCTACCGATTTCGACTGCACCGTCCCCCGGCTGAGCCCACCGGAATCGCGCCGGCTCGTGCTTCGCGAGGCACGCCACCCGCTGCTCCAGGATGTGCTGCGCCGCCAGAAGAAGCCTGTCATACCCGTGTCCGTCGAACTGAATGAGGAGTGCCGGACGCTGCTCGTGAGCGGACCGAATACGGGTGGAAAAACGGTGACACTGAAGACGGTCGGGTTGCTGGCCCTGATGGCACAGGCAGGCCTGCCGGTCCCCTGCTCCGAGGGAGAATTCCCGCTGTTCGGGCAGGTACTGGCGGACATCGGCGATCAGCAGTCGATCACGGAGAGTCTGAGCACGTTTTCCGCTCATATGTGCCGCATCCGCGACATGATCGAAGCGGCGGATTCGAGCGCGCTCGTCCTGCTCGACGAGTTGGGGCGAGCCACCGATCCCGACGAGGGAGGCGCACTCGGTGTGGCTGTGATTGAACGATTCCGCTCCGCGGGCGCTTTCACGCTGGCCTCGACGCACCTCTCGGCATTGAAGGTGTACGGTGCTTCGACGCCGGGCGTTCTGAATGCCTCGATGGGATTCGACGACGAGACGCTGAAGCCGACGTACGTCCTCAAGGTAGGCGCGCCCGGCAAGTCGGCGGGACTCGCCATCGCCCGCCGCCTCGGGATGCCGCTACCCCTGATCGAAGAAGCACGGGAACGGTTGGGGAGCCGGGAACGCGATCTCGGAAACTTCCTCACGGAACTGCACCACAGGCTGGACGCGCTCGACAAACAAGCGCAGGAACTCGTCGAGCAGAAGGCGGCGCTGGCCGCCC
>JBDKSR010000044.1:0-4639 GCA_039680545.1 Bryobacteraceae bacterium
CATGAGCGGAAGCAGGCTCGCGTTCGAGAGCTGATCCAAAGCATGTTTGGCCCCGGAGCGGCCAACCAGCCCAGGCGAAATGCATTTGGGCGGGGGCTCGCGATCTTTGTCCCCGATGAAGCCGACGAGTTCAGGAAAGTGCTGGCCGGGCTGTCACCACAAGTCCAAATGAAAGGACCCCACGAGACGATTTACTTCGTCCAACGAGGGGAACCCGGGCACGAGGGCTATTTCCTGGCTAATACTTCGGATGCGGAACGGGAAGTGGAGATCACCTTCCGCGACGGCAAAGGACGCGCCAGCGAATGGAACCCTATGACCGGCGCAGTCAAGGATCTCAGAACGGTCGATGAAGGCAAGTTTCGGCTCCGATTCGAACCCTTTGGCTCCACGTTCATCAGTTTCGACTCAGGACAGGCTGCCTTGAGGCCACAGCGAGCGAAAACAGAGCCGATCAAAGAAGAGGCGTACCCGGTCGCGGGGCCGTGGCGATTGACGATCAACGATCAACAAATGCAGTTGGACCGTCTGAAATCGTGGACCGAGTTCCCCGCACACAAGTTCCACTCGGGAGCGTGCGTATACGAGGCAGAGGTCGAACTCTCCGATATTTCCCGGCACGCGGTGCTCGACTTGGGCGATGTCCGCGAAATCGCGGAAGTGTGGATAAACGGAAAACACGCCGGAGTCAGTTGGAAACAACCACGCCGCTTGGACGTGTCCGGCATGCTCCGCCGCGGAAAGAACAGCATCTCTATACGGGTTACAAACCTGCTGATAAACCGAGTGCTCGGCCAACCGGACCCTGATTACTCCGGCCTGTCCGATATCCGCTTCCCTCTGCCGGGCGAAAAGAAGGCGATTAAGGAACCGCTGCCTTCCGGCTTGTTCGGCCCTGTTCGGATTTTGTACTCGAAGGAATCACGAACGCGGCAGTGACGGCAGCCCGATGCCACGACTCGGCAATTATTCACCTCGGAGTATCCTGTAGCGATGACTAGCCGTGAGAGAATCCTCGGTGCTTTCCGAGGGGAGTCGATAGACCGGGTGCCCTTCGCACCGAATATCTATCAGTGGTTTCATGTGCGCCGGGCGAATGGAACCCTCCCGAGCGAACTGGAGGGGATGGAGCACCCGGTTGAGGTGCTTCGTTTTCTCGGCGCCGACATTCTGGCGCGATGGGACACACAAGCCTGCGCCCGCACAACATTCACCGCGGGAAGATTTACTGAACAATACCGGGGGAGATCCGCCAGCACGAGTGACCGCATCACAGCGTTCAATCACTACCCCCCTGGATGCGATGAATGCTGGCGCCAGTTCGAGACTCCATATGGACCCCTCACGGAACAGTGGAACTACTCGCAGAGCGCAAATGCGGATTTTCAGTCCGAATTCATGTGGAAAGACTGGGATGACTTCCCAAAGATTAAGTTCTTTCTAGAATCCCGCAACTACGAATTCGACGCGCAATCCTTCCGGGGTTGGTTCGATCGAGTCGGCACGGACGGCGTCGTGATGGTTCATCTTACGCAGTCTCCCCTCAAGACCTTCCATTGGCTTGCCGGGGCGGAAAGAACGACCTATTTCGCGGCTGACCATCCCAAGGAAATGCAGGAACTGGCGGCGATCCACGAAGAGAAGGCCATTGCCTTGCTCAACCAGACGCTCGACTTTCCACAAGCTGAGGTATTCATCTCGCTCGACAACCTGGACTCGGCATTCTATTCGCCGGCTCTTTACGACCGGTACTGCCATCCATTCTTCTCGAGAGCGGCTTCGCTGATTCACACGAGGAACAAGGTTTTCGTCGTCCACGCCTGTGGCCACACTCGCGCGCTGCTCCCGCAGGTCGCTGCGTCGGGCGTGGACTGCCTGGAGGGCATCACTCCTCCGCCTGTAGGCAACGTCGATTTCGGCCGGATCCGTTCTCTCACCGCCCCTCGACGCTTCGTAATCAACGGTGGGATAGAGGTCCATCACGTCGAAGAGAGCGTCGAGGCCGAATCACGGATTCACGCTTACACCCGGAATCTGTTCGACGAGATTGGCGACCTGCGTGGATTCATCTTTGCATCGAGCTGCAATACGTCCCCGGCAGCCCCTTGGGAGAACATCATCCACTTCCGTAATGCATCGCTGGAATACGGAAACATACGACGACAAAACATTAAGGACCATTAGCCGGTGATCTATCGCGCCCTATCGCCGCTATCCTTGTTGCTTTCTCTACCGCATCTGTCTTGGTGGGGCCCGTTTTCCGCGTTAGTGCATGTTCGCAAGTCCGCGTCGTATACGGCTAGAACCGCCTCGGCTAAGTACTGTGGGAAGAGAGCAGAAAGAGTAGGACCCGGATCGAAGTGAAGCAACCGTAAGCGTGCGTGCGGCACATTCGCGCCTCGGCCAAGCCCAGGCGGTAACCGTTCTGGAATGCCGGGCAACGCTATTGCCAGCCGGCCGAAGCAGTTCGACAGAAACGGGAGTGAAGACCTGACGGGACAGAAGAGCTGTCGGCGGCACCGCACGTCGATCCTCAAGAAAGATAGTTGAGATACACTGTCAGGTTGAGAATTCATCTGCAAGTTGCTGGACCGCCGTTCCCAGCTAGATGTTTTGCTGAATTTATTGTTATGACAGGCTTTGATGACACGCTCCGACATCGGAGGATCGATACGAAGGTCTAGAATGCGTTACAATATGCGCTTCGTTCTGAAAATTTTCAGCACTCGGACCATCAATCAGGAGAGCCTGGCCAAAGCCGCAAACTAATATGACGACCGATACTACCAGACCCCAAGAGTGCGTGCTAGCCGCACTTTCCCACCGCCAACCCAACCGGGTGCCGGTAGACTTCGGCGGAACCTTTGTCACAGGTATTCACATCACTTGCGTAGCGGCGCTTCGCGATTACTTTGGCCTGAAGCGGCGTCCGGTGAAGGTCCTGGATGCCGGACAGATGCTTGGCGAGGTCGACGACGAACTGAAGGAACGGCTGGGCGTCGACGTGGAGGGCCTTCTCCGGCGTACGAGCCGCTTTGGCTTTCCGAACTCCGACTGGAAACCCTGGAAATTTTTCGGCGGGCTGGAGATAGCGGTCCCTGGCGGCTTCAACCCTTCGACGGATGCGAACGGAGACATCCTTTTGCACCCAGGGGGCGATCACAGCCTTCCGGCTTCAGCGCGCATGCCGGCAAACGGCTATTTTTTCGACAACATTGTCCGCCAGCACCCAATCGACGAAGATAAGCTCGACCCCAAAGACAACCTCGAGGAGTACGGACCGGTCTCCGAGGAGGAACTGACCTTCCTGGAGAAGGAATCCCGGCGGGCACGCGCGACCGGCCGAGTCGTTGCCGCCGGTTTTGGAGGTACTGCTCTTGGCGACATCGGCAGCATCCCGGCGCCGGGGCTCCGTGATCCCAAAGGAATTCGCGACATCACCGAATGGTACATGTCGATTCGGAGCCGACGCCCGTACATTCATCGAATGTTCGAAGGCCAATGCGAAATCGCCCTCGCCAATCTGAAACGGATTGCCGCCCGGGTCGGCGACACGGTCGATGTGGTTTACATCTGCGGGACCGACTTCGGGACGCAGAACTCGTCATTCTGTTCCGTCGCGACGTTCCGGGAGCTTTGGCTGCCTTACTACAAGGCCATCAATAGCTGGATCCACAAGAACACGAAGTGGAAGACTTTCAAGCACTCCTGCGGCGCGATCGCGAAATTCCTACCCTCTTTAATCGAAGCTGAGTTCGACATCATCAACCCCGTACAGTGCTCGGCGGAGGGAATGGACCCGGCCACGCTGAAGCGGAACTTCGGATCTGAACTTGTCTTCTGGGGCGGAGGAGTGGACACCCAGAGCGTCCTGCCATTCGGGACGCCGGCCGAAGTTCGCGAACAGGCACTGCGGCGCTGTGAAATATTCGCGCCCGGCGGTGGATTCGTATTCAGCACCGTACACAACGTCCAGGCCCGTACACCAATCCCGAACATCATTGCGATGATCGACGCTGTGAAGGAATTCAACGGTGCATCCTGATCGCCCAGGAGTTCCGGTCGAGGTAGTGTTCGACCCGAACTGGTGGCATCGCAACTACGGCATTTCGTTCGATCGCCCGTTCTATTTCGATCCGCCCACACTCGTCGAAAACGACCTGCGCATGCGCAAAGCGCTGCACGAGCGCTTCGGCCTGGGCGAGTCAAAACCCGAAGCGAGGCCGATCGTAGGTTCAATGTATATCGCCGGGGGCTTCATCGTCCCCGCGCTGCTTGGCGTCGAACTCAGATTCTTTCCGGACCGGAATCCCTGGCCGCTGATCGCAAACCTGGGTCGCAAAGAGATACTGCGGCTTCGGCCGCCGGAGATTGAGAACACCTGGCCCATGACGGAACTGATCCGGACCATGGACGCGCTCGATGCGCAGTTCGGCTATCTCGTCGGGGACTTCAACGCCGGTGGTATCCTCAACAATGCTCTCGATCTTCGCGGGCAACAACTTTTTGTTGACATGCTGGAGGACCGGGAGTTGGTGGAGCATCTATTCTCTGTCGCCGGTGAGACGCAGGCCCGCGTGATGGAATACGTGAAGCGCCGCACCGGCACAAGTTCCATCGCGGTCAATCGTTCCATCCT
>JBDKSR010000045.1:0-9519 GCA_039680545.1 Bryobacteraceae bacterium
CGCGCCGGGTAATTCTCTGCTTTTCTTCTGCCATATTCTTCTCCTGGATGATTCGAAGATCTTCAATTCTCTTAGGAGATCTACGTTCTTCGCTCGCTTACCTCGCAACCTTGCGCCAGCACTCTTAGCACCGCTACATTTTTCGGCGATCTGGCCGCAGTGGAGCCATTGTATAACCACCGAGCCGCCGCCGTATTGAATGCCCTTGATGGCCTTCGTGAAGGACAGCAGTGCCTTCAGGCTCGTAGTTCGCAAGAGCACCTTGTTGTCTCGCATTGCGGTTGACAGACCTGTACTGGCTTACCCAATGATCTGGACAGCGAGGGCTTTGTCTTTCGCCGGTAGCTTCTTCGCTTTATCGGCGCTCCCTATGGAGAGCGCGCTGGTTTGGGAACATCCTGCAGCGTTATGCGATCATCCATTGAAGGGAAACGTAAATTCAGTTTAATTAACGATCGGAAAGGAATCCATGAAGCATTTGAGAATTGCCGGCTTTATATTCGCTGCTCTACTGGCCATGCCCTCGCTCCGGGCACAGGAGCCAGACGCGGAGGGGTGCCGCGATCATCCGATGTTCAACCGGATGCCCAAGTTTTACATCAACGAATGTGTAAACAAGGAATTCGACGCGTACAAATTCATCGTTGAGAACAGCTCAGAGGATCGTGCCAAGAGAACAACGGTGGAAGGAAAGTATTACGAACTGAGCTACCGGCTCAACGAGGGAGTGCCGGAGCCCTCTGCCCTGCAGATCTTCCGGAATTTCGAGAATGCGTTGAAGCAGGCACACGCAACGATCGTGGCCAAAGTAGTGGAGACTAATAACTCATACAGCTTCATTACTGCTAAGGGCGTCGGCAACGGCATCGAGACGTGGGTGAACGTGAACGCCAGCGGGCCCGAATATCAACTGGTAATCGTGGAAAAGCAATTGATGGAACAGGTCATTAAGGCTGACGAGATGCTGAAGGCTTTGAACGACTCTGGGTTCATCGCTCTCAACATTTTGTTCGACACCGCAAAGTCCACCATCAAACCGGAGTCGTTGCCTTTGATCGATCAGATCTACGAAATGCTGCAAGCCAATCCGGCATTGAAGGTCAGCATTGAGGGGCACACCGATAGTACGGGAACTCCGGCAGGCAACAAGACGCTGTCCAACTCCCGTGCAAAGGCGGTTGTCGCGGCCCTGGTCGCCAAGGGCATCGCGCAGGACAGGCTCTCCTTCGTGGGATGGGGGCAGGACAAGCCTGTGGCAGACAATCGCACCGAAGAAGGCAAAGCCAAGAACAGGCGCGTGGAAATCGTAAAGAAGTAATCCGGACACCGAGCGGACGCGTCCACCTGACGCGGCTCGCTCGGTCCTGTGCAGTAGCCAGTGAACAATAGCGAAGGGCGCGTTCAACACGAGGCCGGTCGCGAGTTCGAGACGTATTCAGGTGGGGAGCCAAGCAGAATCGTGCTTTCGGTTTTGGATTTTGTGGGCTCCCCAGGTTCACCAGTCGAAGTGCCCGTCGCCGAGTAGAACAGCACTTCCAAGGTTTGAGCGGCTGGCGGCGGAGTGGACTTAGGAAGTTCGGGAAGGTTAGCGCCCTGATAGTTACTTCTGCGAGCGAGGTGGGCCGGCCTCATCCGAACGGAGTTGTTCGGGAGTGAGGATGCTCCGCTGAAGGTCAAAGTAGTCGCGCGCGCGGGGGATGGGCGGCGTGTCGCAATTCGCACGTTGTTCCACGTCAGCGTTCAGGTGGCACTTCTTGTACTTCCTGCCACTGCCGCACCAACAAGGTGCGTTTCTGCCCGGCGTTTCCATGACTCCGGCCGCTCCATAGCTACGATATCATCTCCCAGATGTGTAAGTAATCCTGGCCGACGACGTCAGGATTGTGCGTGCTGGACGACCATCCCGGACGAGCGCAGAGGCTCTACGGGCCGCGGCGACCGCGAGGAAACGGAATCCGCCCACGGGACAGGATACCTTCGCATGCATACCGGGCATTCATACTCGCCGTGCATCGGCCAAAGGGGTTTCCGATGCATGGCTCTGCACCAGGTCCGACCTATTTGAGACAGAAGCGAAGTCATTATATGGCTCCTTTCGATGGGTGATCCGCCGTCCCTGGCTTGACGGCTGCCTCGGGCCGCGCGATCTCCGCCAACAATGCGCTCATATAGGGTGACAAGGCGGTGAACTCCACCCCGCTCCGGTGCATGAGCGCCAACAAATACTTACCGGCCAAGTCCACAACCTCCGTCTTCGTCAGATCCACGACCATGTGCCTTTCAGGCCAAAGCGCGGAGTACTTGCGCCAGCACTGCTCCAGTTCGGTGACCCACGCCCCAATGAGTCTGCCTTCGATCTTCAGATGAAGTGTGGGTTCACGATCATCCACGGTTATTCTCACCATTGATTACCGCTCTCCTGACAAGAACAACTGCACGGCCAGTACCGCTCCGCGGTGGGCGGCGGGAGCGCCGTATCTTACTGAAAGGACAGAGAGGACACTAAGCGAAGGACAGGTGGCGCGCCGGTGGCAATGCTGGAATGTTGGCGGGTGTCAGCCGGCTGGCAGCCCGGGCTAGTGCGGGCGAGAGATACCCAGCTTCTTCATGTGGAACTGCAAGGTCGGCCGCTTCAACCCGAGCTTGGCGGCCGCGCCATTCGGCCCGGAAAGCACCCAGTTGGTCTCCTCCAAGACTTTGAGGATGTGTTCGCGTTCGACATCTTCCAGGGTGTCGCCCCCGTGGGGCAGTTCCCGCTTCGCGCGCAGTACTTCAAGTGGGATTTTCAACGCCGGCCCGGAAGATAGAATCACGGCCCGTTCCACCAGGTTTTGGAGCTCGCGAATGTTGCCCGGCCAAGGGTAGCTAACCAGGTATTCCATGGCCTCGGAAGGAATCCTGGTGATCTCTTTTCCCATCCGCGAAGCGAACTGCTGGACGAAGTAGCTGACAAGGAGTGGAATGTCCTCCTTACGCTCCCGCAGAGGGGGGACGACGATAGGAAACACATTCAGACGGTAGTAGAGGTCCGGCCGGAACTTCTTCTCTTCAACCATTTGAAGCAAGTCCTGGTTGGTTGCGGCCACGATCCGCACATCGACGCGAATCGTTTTCCCGCTGCCAAGACGCTCGAACTCCCGTTCCTGCAAGACGCGCAATAACTTGGGCTGAAGCTCCAGAGGGACATCGCCGATCTCGTCCAAAAAAATCGTGCCTCGATGAGCCAGTTCGAAGCGTCCCATGCGCTGGGCGATCGCCCCGGTAAATGCCCCCCTTTCGTGTCCAAACAACTCGCTCTCCAGCAAGCCCGTCGGTATTGCGGCGCAGTTCACTTTTGCGAAGGCGTTCTGGTGACGCGGGCTCAGGTTATGGATGGCTCGGGCGACCAGTTCCTTGCCGGTACCTGTCTCGCCGCAGATGAGCACATTGGAGTCGGATGGGGCGACGGTTTCTACCTGCTGCAGAACGGCGGAAATTGCGGCGCTCTTCCCTACGATCTCCTCGAAGAAGTAGTTGGCGCGAATTTCTTCCTTGAGATATAACCTCTCCTCCGCCAGCCGCGCGCTGAGTTCCTCGACGCGACGATAGGCTGCCGCGTTGTCGAGCGCGATCGCGATCTGGCCGCCCACTTCCACCAGGAGCGACACGTCGTCCGGTTCAATTTCCTCCCGGCGGCTGCCGACATTCAGCGTTCCAAGAACACGATCGCCCGAAATCAACGGGACCGAGCAGACAAGACGGTATCCCTGCCCGAGGAGGTAATGTCCGAACGGATAGGACGGATGTTCCAGGTCATGCCCCTTCATGATGACTGGCTTGCGTGTCGTGAACGCTATGCCTGGGGGCGTGTCCTCTGTCGATACCGGCGGGCCTTGTTTGTGGACGTTGTACGAGCCCTCCAAGTCGAGAGCGTACTGGCAAAGCTGATTGCTTTCGGAATCCCAAAGCGTCAGGCTCGCGACCTCCACGTCCAATGAGTGCCTGAGAGAGCCCGAAATCGCATGGAACAGGGAACCTGTGTTGAGGTGGGCCACAATGGCGTTGTTCACCTGAAGCAAGAGCCGCAAGTGGTCCCGCTCGCACGCCAATTCCTGCTGCAACTTCGTTGCGGCCTCGTAGTTAAGCGTGTTTTCGACGGCAATCGCGACCTGCCGGGCGACCTGTCCCATGAAGCTGATTTCGTCGTCGCCGTAAGCGTTCGTCCTGGCGGAAGAAAAAGCCAAACCGCCAAGCTGCCTCTGTTCCGTACAGAGAGGAAACACGCAATAGCTGCGCGAACCGATCTCAGCCAGCATTGCCTTGACCGGCGGAAACCGGGTTTCCGATTCCGTATCCGGCACATAAACCGGGCGCCTGGTTTGCAGCGCGAGCCACGTTGCAGTCTGCTCAGCCGGAAACTCGCGTTCCATCGGAATTGCGTGGGCTCCCGGTGACTCTGACACGTACAGCCTGATCAGCCGCCGCTCGGGGTCGTACAGATCCAGTCCCAACGCGTCAAAGGACATGATTTTCGCCAGAGAGGGCACCAGCACATGGAACAGGGTGGGCAGGCTCTGGTGGGAAGCGATAGATTCGGAGACTTCAAGCAGTGCGTCGTAGCGGGCCTGGAGCAAATCGGCTTTCATCGTCAGTGCTCTCCGCTGGATACCTGAGTCGAATCAGACCTCATTATAACGACTTGCAGTTGAATTAACGGCGTCTTTTGAGGGTTCCTGCAGAACGGCGGGAGCTTCTGGGCCACTGCGGGGAAGCGCAGACAGCCTACGGGCCGGCTATCGCAACGAACCAGGAACCTGGCCGTCGCAGATGTAGCGTTCGTAGGATCGGACGAACGACAGTCCGGTAAAGCACAGAACGCCCGGCTTAACCGTAGAGATCACCCGTGTTGACGGGTTTACCCTGAAGTTTCAAGTAATAGAACAGTTGGGCCTTATGCTTATCAAGATGCTGCACCATCTGCAGGAGATGCCGACCGAGAGCGTAGGATGCATCGGGAGCCCAGGGAGCCGCGACGTCTTTGTTAGCCAGGTCGTTCTCACCCACCTGCTCGATCATCCGGATTGCGAGAACTTTGTCCTCAGCTAGCAGCCTCTTCGCTTCATCGACGCTTCCGATCGCAGGCAGCTTTTCGGCTGGAGGCAGCATCTCCTCCGGAGTCAAATCCTCCATCTTCACGCCGGGCGGCAAGCCCCAGTCGCCGGTCACAAATGCTTTGCAAGCGGCGCCACAACCATCGCTGATGTGCTTCAGAAGCTGGCCAACAGTCATCCAGTTGCCGCCACTTTCCGGCTTCCAAGCGAGGCGGTCAGGGTCAACTTTGTCCAGAAGCTTCGCAGTGGATTTGTAGGTGGTTTCAATCTCAGCCTTCAAAAGTTGTGTCCAGTTCACTACATCTCTCCTTTCGCCCGATGTCTGTTGTCACAGTTTACGCCCGGCGGCGTTGCGAGGCAACGGCAGGGTGGGCTGAAGGAGAACCACTTTCAGTCGCTCAGCCTGGACGGTTGCTGGATATTGAGGGCTGGCCATCAACGTCGAAGGCGCCGATAGGTAGTGTGGGGCGTGTAATGAACGGGGAAAGTGCAGTGTTGCGGCAAGACTGATCCGATGAAAGATTTAGAGCTTCGATTCGATGCAAGATCGCTCCTCCAATGTATTGCCGCCCGCTCGCGCACTGACAAGCGTCTATTACGTATTAAGAGCAATTGGGCCGGCGTCGCGGTATTGCCGGCTGTCGCCGTGGTAGACTTTCCATTTCATCATCCTGCGGAATGGACCCTGCGCTGGGTATTTGTGGCGATGTTTGCTTGAGGGGGCCCGGACCGCAAACGATCCAACAACAAACATCATGAACCTGAGAGGAATTAAGACTGTTACAACTCACTGGCGAAGAATCGCCGGTTCGACCGTGGTAGTGTTGCTTGCCTTTGCACTCTGCCGCGCCGCAAGTTTCCGATTCACTGAAATGGAGGAAGCGTATCGCGAGTTCACCTCAAAAGAGCTGGCCAAACTTGGGATTTCGCGGAACGCAGCCAAAGCCAAGTATCCAACGCCATACATAACTTCCGTTTCACCGACGTGCGTCCTGCCCGGAGGCACTGCCGAAGTTGTTGTGAAGGGCACGTTTGTCCCTGGTTCGAAGTTCTTTTTTGAGAATGACAACCTTCAAGTCGTAAAGGAGAGTTTGACCGGCGGAGAGTACCGCGCCACCGTGAAAGCTGCCCCGGGGATAGGGCCACAGACCGCCAACTTGGTCGTGATCACTCCGGTGACGGCGATCTCAGCACAGCATCTCGATGCGGTCAACGTGGGAGGAAGGTACGAGTGGACCATGAAAGCCGCGAACGGGTGGAAATTGGTGGCTCGGTCGGCAGACAGCCAGCCCTGTGCCGCTCCTTCCACGGAAGGCACGAAGTACGAGATCCTGTTCTACCGGCCCGGCGAAAGCACACCATTCGAAAGGCGAGACGCGAACCTGGTGTTCTCAATGTGGGAGCAGAGCAATTACCTGTTCACGATCAGCCAGGACGACCCCGCGGTCCGGGGGATGGGACAAAAAATGTCCGCATTGAGCGAGAAGTTATCCGATCCCAACTTGCCGGACACCGAGCGTGAGAAGTTCACGGCACAGCTCGAGAAGTTGCAGGAACAGGGAGCGGCCATCATGTCTGACCCCGCCTTCATCGAGCGGCAGCAGGCAAAGCAAGCGGAGTTCGGTTGCGAAAGCATCGATCTGCAGGTTCCGGCCGGCGGCGGCATCTTTAGCGGCCAGATGCGATGCGCGCCAGATGTTGGGTTGGAACTTAAACTGACCGGCAGTATGAAAGCAGCGCAGTAGCCCACTGACGCGCGAAGCGAGGGACGGCGGTTGTGCTAGCTAGCGACAGGGCAGACCGCCGTCCTGGTCCGACGGAGGACCAGTGTCGCACATACTGAACTACGCGCATTCGGTTCTGTCTTTTGGTCTGCTTGTCAACGAACATCCAGATGGCGGGGCGCAATGCCCGTCGTGACTGAATTGGCTTGCGTACGCAATTTCGAGTTTCCCAGACTCCCAATCACCTGACACATACCAGTCTATCCAATGGTGTAACATTGGAGCTACGGAGTATCCTATGGTTAAGAAGCTCACCAAGCATGGCAACAGTTTGGCACTGGTGATCGATCGACCCGTACTCGATCTTCTCAAGATCGACGCCGAGACGCCGCTCGACATCAGCACCGACGGCGCGCGTCTCATCATCGCGCCTGCCAGCCCGGCCTCGCGTAATCGGAAGTTCAACGCTGCGCAGGAGTGGGCCCACCGGCGCTACGGCAAGGCGTTCGAGAAACTCGCCAGGTAGAGGAACTGCCCGCGCTCCATGGAACCTCTGTTCCTTTGCTCGAAGAGGTTGTGGAAATCCATCGCCAGCAGATTGACCGCTATGGCGGTTCGTTGGGTATTCGTGACTCTGCCGGGCTTGAATCGGCGCTGTCGATGCCACGAGCCACGTTCGACGGCGAGTACCTTCACGCGTCAGTTCCCGCCATGGCGGCCGCCTATCTCTTTCACGTGTGCCAGAACCACCCGTTCATTGACGGCAACAATCGCGTTGGCGCCAACGCCGCAGTAACATTTCTTCTGGTGAATGACTGGGTACCCGGCTTCGAGACCGACAAGTTCGTGGATCTCGTGCTGGCAGTAGCATCGGGGGTGATGGACAAGTCCGCATTGACCACACAGTTCGAGCTGCATTGCCAACCCGTGGATACAGGTTTCGCCGATTGAAGTACATCGCCGGAAGCCGAGAACAACGACGGCCACCGCTTCGTTAGCGAGTGGCCGTCTGACATCCTGAACAGAGTTACTGGACTGCTCAGGCCCAATTGCCGGTGAACTCGCCGGGCCTCCCTCAAGTAAGCAGTGCTATTGCACCGGGGCGCGGCCCACAGTTTTCATCAGGCTTCGGATGCCCTTAAAGATGACCTCCTCGACCTGATCGCCGAGAGGACCGGGCAGGCCAGTCATGAGGATGGAATCCCGTGCCTCGTAGCCGCCTTCCTTGAGAACGCGTAACGACGGGATGTAGCATGGGCGATCGTTCGAGTACCCGGCGACAATCATTCCTTCCGCGCCGAATTCTTTCTTGACGCGCAGAGCGTAGTCCACAACCACCTCGCCATTCATCGTAAGCAATGTAAAGTCTTTCCCGAACTGGAACGCCTGCATGGTGTAAGGCAGTCCCGGCAACGGCGCATTGCCTGATTCGTATTGCTTGAGCATCGACTCGGCATGTCTGCGGACCAAGGCCTCCTTCGATTCCTTCGCCTGCTTCGCGAAATCGTCTAAAGAGAAGGGGGCGAAAGGCAGTTCGGTCGTGAGCATCGCCGCCTTCAGAGGCGCATGCACGGGCTTCATAGGCGACCCGATCACGCGATCCACTTCACTCGCCAGTTCGTTGCCGTACTTCTCGGCCAAATCCATCGTACGGCGCGGGTGGGCGTTTTGATCGCCTCCGCAGAGTTGCAGGAATATCGCGGTAGCGCCCGGGTGCGCCTTCTCCCAAGCGGCTTGCGCAATACCGGCGTAATCGCCGCTGATGACGAGGGATTCGTACGTCAGCACGGAGGGATGGCAGGAAAGGCCGAACAGCACGCCCCGCAGTTTGCCGCCCGGGCCAAAGATCCGGAGCACGGGCACGGTCGGGTCCGAAGGCCCATTGGGATTGACTCCGAACGTCCAGCCTCCGCCGGGCACGGGTTGCCTGCGGTTGTGGGGGAAGCTAACTTTCCCGGCTGCACAGGAAATCTTGGCGGGCTTGAGGTCGCGAACCGCGTCGTCCGCCGCCTCTGCCATGGCGTCGATGACCTTGTTGCGGTATTCCAGGATCCGCAGCATCATCTCACGATCGGCATTCGACCGCCAGCCGACCACGGGTCCCGAATGGGTATGGGAAAGGTTGATGACCAGGTGTGCGCGGTCAATACCGTTGTGGGCCATTACGCGGGCGGCCACCATGTCGAGCATCGGTTTCGGTATGGCCGCCAGTTCCACTGTGAGTATGATCACTTTTTGACCGGCTGCATCCTGAATAGCGAGGGCCTTCGTCCAGAGATCACCGCCCACGCTCTCGGCGGGCTTGGAGCGATTCGCGAAACCAGCCATCGGGATCGGGATGGGCGGTGTAATCTGCCGCCGTCCGAATCCGGCCTTGAGATCCCCACGGGAAGGCGCCCCCGCGAGCAAAAACGGGAGGCACAGTACGGGAACTACAACTCGCAACAATCGAGAGTAAATGGTATTCATGAGATCCTTCTCCGGCGAACAATTAGACTCTCCAGAAAATCCGTTTGCGATACAGCCAGTATAGGAACAGCCACTCGACCGCCAGCGTCGAAGCAAATGTAAGCATGGTCGCGTATGCACCCGAATGCCGGATGATCCCGCCCATGAATATATTGGCGATATCGACGAACTTAATCTGGCTCTGCAGAACGTAAATGGTGAGGGCATTCATCCCAATCACAACGAAGGGAAACGCC
>JBDKSR010000046.1:0-7725 GCA_039680545.1 Bryobacteraceae bacterium
CACCCGGATATCGAGGCTATCGATCTTTCGATCGTGGGCGCCTGGGGCGAGGGTGCCGGTTCCGCACAATTAAGTCAACCGGCGCGCGAGGCTCTGGTCGACGCATACGTGGAGGCGTTCCGGAAGACGCCGCTCGTCATGCTGCTCACCGATGAGAAGACCAATAAGTACGGACTCTCCAAGCGAAATGTTGGCTGGCGTGTGGATTGCCTCGGTGATATGGGCGGTTTCAACAATCCGATCTGGTCCCACATGCAGGATTACTATCCCCAAGGCATCATCAACTTCGGCATGCAGGACGCGTGGAAGAAGGCTCCGGTGAGTTTCGAAGTCTGTTGGGTGATGCAGCACTGGCTGGACAAAGGCTGGGATGCGGATTACATCATTGACCAGTCGTTGAAGTGGCACATCAGCACATTCAATGCAAAGTCGTCGGCAGTACCCGAATCTTGGAAGCCGAAAGTGGATCATTGGCTCAAGAAGATGGGGTATCGCTTTGTCCTCCGGAAGTTTACATATCCAGCGACAGTGGGGCGGGATGCGAAGTTGTCCTTCACGTCCTGGTGGGAGAACAAAGGTGTGGCCCCCTGCTACCGGCAATGGCCGCTTGCCATCCGGCTGAAGAGCGCGAATCACACGCAAGTCTGGAGAACGGAGGCAGACATACGCGATTGGCTGCCCGGTGACAACCTGTACGATAGTGCTGTGGTTGTTCCTGTGGATACGCCTGCCGGAGTGTATGATTTGGGTGTTGCACTTATCGACCCTTTAACGGGGGAGCCAAAGGTCAAGCTGGCAATTGCGGGCATCGGCGCGGATGGCTGGTATGATCTCGGAAAGATCACGGTAACTGAGTGACTGGATCCAGGCACGCTGAGGAGCGGCCGCTGGGCGACGTTGAATATGGGGTTTGGAACATGACGAAGCGAGAGCGAATCGATGATTTCCTCGGCCAGAAGCGACTTGCGCTGGTCGGGGTATCTCACAGGCCCAAGGACTTCACGCGCCTGTTGCTTAGCGAATTTATGCGTCGCGGCTACGACGTGGTGGCGGTGAATCCATCGGTCATTGAGATAGATGGCGTACCGTGTTTCCCGCGCATCCAGGATGTCTCGCCGCCGGTGGACGGTGTTTTGCTTTTGACACCAGCGGCTGTCTCGGAGACGATCGCATCAGATTGCGTCGAGGCTGGCGTCAGGCGCGTGTGGTTCTATCGCGCTTTGGGAGAAGGAGCTGTAAGCCGTAAGGCGGCGGAATACTGTGAGGCCCGCGGGGTCCAGGTCATCGCAGGCGGATGCCCCTTCATGTTCTGGAGGGGCTCAGGCTGGATTCACCATATGCACGCGGCACTGGCGAAAATCACGGGCACGTACCCTCGTTAACGGCGGGCTATGGAGCCCATTGCGGCATCACATACGCATAGAACGTCACTATCAAACCGATCGCACAAGCGAGAATGACGCTATGCCGCAGGGTGAAACGAAACAGTTTCGCTTCATCTGATGTGGGCATACCGGTCGCCGCCGCGGCGACAGCGATGCTCTGCAGGCTGATCATCTTCCCCATCACGCCACCGGCGGAGTTGGCAGCTGCCAGCAACACCGGATTCAGATTGAGCCGGTTGGCAGTCACTACCTGCAAATTTCCAAAGAGCGCGTTTGCTGAAGTGTCCGAGCCGGTCAAGAAGACTCCCACCCACCCCAACATGGAACTGAAGAACGGGAATAGCACGCCCGTCGCCGCGAACGCCAGCCCCAGCGTCGCCGTCGAACCCGCGTAATTCATGAGGAATGCAAGCGCCAGTACCGAGACGATGGTGAGCAACGGGAACGACAACTGGCGGGCGGTCGTCCAGAACACGCGCCAGAACTTACGCGGGGACATCCCAAGCAAAAGCGCGGACAAAACGGTGGCCAGAAAACACGCCGTGCCGGCCGCTCCCAGCCAATCAAATCGATACATCGCCTTGTATGGGGTTGGTGCGGCAGTGACGGGCGGTATCTGAATCACCTGCTCGTGCAGCCCCGGCCATGGGAACGTGATTGTCGCGCGGCCCAACGGAGTCTTGAACATTCCCCATAACAAGACCATCACGACAAGGATGCCGTATGGGGCCCATGCAAGCCAGAGCTCTCTCGGCGAGTGATGCTTCCGTTCAACTGTGGTCGCATGATTACCCGGCAGAGTGAACTCGTCTTTCGGCTTCCACACGAGGAGCAGCAACACCAATGCCCCGATCGCCGCGAGCGAACTGAGGATATCGGTCAATTGCGGGCCCACGAAATTCGAAACAACGAATTGTGTCCCGGCGAACGAAATGCCGCACGCCAACACGCCCGGTAGAACGCCTTTCAATGCCTTACGCCCGCCCATCACGGCGATCAAGTACGTGGGGACAAAAACTGAAATCGGAGCACAGATCCGGCCCACGCCGGCACTCAGGCGATCGAGCGGCAAGCCGGTCACTGCGTTCAGCGTCACAATCGGTATTCCAATGGAGCCAAACGCCACCGGCGCCGTGTTTGCCACCAGACATATTCCGGCGGCGTAGAGCGGCGAAAAACCCAAGCCGGTGAGCATTGCGGCTGCAACGGCCACAGGCGCGCCGAAACCCGCTGCACCCTCGATGAACGCGCCGAAAGCGAACGCGATCAGAAGAGCCTGGAGACGCCGATCCCCCGTGAGGCTACCAACAGAGTCCTTGATGATCTCGAATTTCCCGGTCTCGACCGTGACACGGTAGAGCAGAATTGAGGAAAAGACGATCCAGCCGATCGGGAACAGTCCGAACGCAGCTCCGAAGCCAACCGCGCTGAGCATCGTTCCAAGCGGCATCCTGCAGACGAATACTGCTATTACGCCTGCTGCCGCCAGTCCAACGAGCGAGGCGAGCCAGGAAGGCTTTCGTTTGATGCCCAGCAGGTACAGGAGAATGAAGATCGGAATGGCGGCGACGGCGGTCGATGCAGCCAGACTGCCGGCAACTGGTGTATAGATCTGCTCCCACATGATAAGTGACCTTGATAACGGAAGTCGGCGGAGAATGTCAAATCCGCACAGAAGCCAGCAACCCACTTGCAGGAGCGACGGGGTTACCTGCCGCTAGCAGGACAATTGCCTGTCCTTCACTGCTGCGGCAAGATCATCCCTCCTGCCGGGGCCGTGGCGCTGTATTTACTCCAGGATTCATACCAGGCCGGTGGCAAGAAACGGCTGTTGATCACGTGGCGTACCGGGCCAAGCCGGTATACCTCGCGGTACAGCCGTTCCTGGGTGGCGAAATACTTTTCCGCGAGCCCAAGCTTCTCAGACGTCCACTGCTTTTCGTTCGGGCTGCCGATGGCGCGGTCCAGGGCTTCAAGTTCAGTTTTGATGCGCCAATGCTCGATCCGCCACGTTGGCTTTACACCAGCGGTGAGCCGCGCGAATTCTTTGCTGGCGGCGGGGATCTGCACCTTCGTCCTGTCGCCCCATTCCGTGAGCCAACGGGCCCAGCGTGCCGCGCGCGCCGGTGAGCAACCGAAATAGCGTTCGGCGTAAGCCCGCAGGGCAGCATCCACGTTGGAAAAGTGCCCGCTACCGAGACCGGCAAGCAACGTCTTGTTGACGTCGTCAAAGACACCTTCGGAGTATGCCTGGAAGCCTTCGAATCCGCGCTCACGAAGCTCGCGCAACGTCTCTGGCAAACGGTTTGGCGCGATCACGGCCCCTTGGCGGCCGTACACCTCATTGCCGCGCTGATCGCCATAGCCTACGTGAACGAACGCAAGCTTGCGGCAACCTTCCGGCACAGCGACGTCTTTTGGCTTTGTCTGGCCGTATTCGATGTGTTGCGTCATCCCCTTCAGCCAGCCGGGCGCCTCTCTTTCGGCCCATTCGTTGAACTGCGCGTGCTCTTCCTCTGTCCACCACCACGAGCAAAACCACGGCTCAATCTGCGGATGACGCCGCAAGGCGATCGTGTGGATCTCCTTCATCAGTCGCGCGAATGTCAGAATCCAAGGCCGGCATTTCTCACAAGCGCAGCCACCGTAATCGTAAGCGAAGGCAGTGAACGCGCTGAATTTCAAACCGGAGTCCGCGAGGTCGTCAAACCATCGCTCGAAATTGCCGAGAATCACCTTGCGGGCTTCCGGGTGGCTGGGACAGACGAGTTGGCCGAAGATCTTCTTCGCCGTCTTTGCTTCAAGCTCCGGGCGAAGTTGATCGAGATAGACATGGTTCGGCGTAACGATGAGGTTGAGGTCGAAGCCAAGGGTCTGTGCTGACCGGAACGCCTTCTTCTTACGGTCCAGTTGCTCGTGGGCGAGATCCCACCCGGGATCCGAGCGATAGGGAGTACGCACATCCGTGGTCACCATCCAATCGCCGTACCTGTTGAAGCCCATCCATTTCATCTCGGCGAGATACGCTGCCATCTCCCGCGGGCCCATCGCCTCGTAGGCGTTGCCGAAGTGCGCCGGGCAGTAGCATTCCCGAAAGCGGAACGGCACGCCGGAACCCTGTCCTGGAGTTGAGACACCCGGCTGAGCGGCGGAACAAGCCAGGCTCGTTGCCAAGGCTGAGGCTGCGAAGCGCAGACACTCACGCCGCGTAACAGCATCCTGCCTGCCGCTTGGAAATCGATTCGTATTCCGGGGTATTTGCATGATCATTCCGCTTCCTCAGTTCAGCTATGTCACTGAATATCACGAAGTTGTCACGCCCGTCAAAAGCCAGTGCCTTGTGCGTGGAGGGACCGGGTTTCGTGATAGACTCTTTCGTTTCGTGCCAAATATTCGAGGTGCCTCTTGACCCTCACTGGTGTTGATTACATCATCATCGTCCTGTACTTTGCCTTCGTCATCGGAATCGGCTGGCTGTTGCACAAGCGAGTTTCGACGAGCGAGGACTTTCTGACTTCTGCGCGTTCCGTGCCGGTCTGGATTACCAGCCTTGCGTTCGTGGCAACAAACCTCGGGGCGCAGGAACTGATCGGCATGTGTGCCTCAGGCGCCAAGTATGGCATTATGACGTCCCACTTTTACTGGGTGGGCGCAATCCCCGCCATGATCTTCGTGGGGTTGTTCATGATGCCGTTCTACTACGGCAGCCGCGCGCGCTCGGTGCCGGAATACCTGAAGCTCAGGTTCGACGAGAAGACTCGTGGCTTCAATGCGCTGACTTTCGCCGTGATGACGGTGTTTTCCTCGGGCATCTCGATGTATGCCCTGGGCTTGCTGCTCCAACTCGTGTTGGGATGGAGTTTTACCGCATCCGTGCTCCTCTCGGCGGCAATCGTCCTCATCTACACGCTCATGGGCGGACTGACGAGCGCGATTTACAACGAAGTGCTCCAGTTCTTCCTTATCGTGCTCGGCTTCTCGCCGCTCGCCATCCTGGCGGTCTGGAAGGCGGGCGGATGGGAAGGCATGGCAGCGCGGCTTCCGGCCGTTATGACCTCGTCGTGGAAGTACATGGCTCATCCATCTCAGAACCCGATGGGGGTGGAAGTGTTCGGCATGGTGATGGGACTCGGCTTTGTCCTGTCGTTTGGTTACTGGTGCACGAACTTCCTTGTCGTCCAGAGGGCCATGGCGGCGGACTCGATGGCTGGGGCGCGTCTCACCCCTCTCATTGGCACTCTCCCGAAGATGCTGCTTCCGTTCATCGTCATCCTGCCCGGTATTGCAGCGGTGGCCTTGATGAAGATGGATGTGGGGTATGCGATTCCGGTCAAGGGAGATGGATACAACTACGACTTGGTGCTCACGACCCTGATGGCGAAGTTCTACCCCGCCGGCATGTTGGGTGTGGGTATCACGGGGCTTATGGCATCGTTTATGTCCGGGATGGCGGGCAACGTCACGGCGTTTAACACCGTCTGGACATACGACATCTATCAAAGCTACATCCGCCGCAATGCCCCTGACTCGCACTACCTCTGGGTGGGGCGGCTGACCACGGTTTTCGGCGTTCTCCTGTCGATTGGAACGGCATACCTTGCCCAGCTCTACAACAACATCATGGACCTGCTTCAACTGGTCTTCGGGTTCGTGAATGCGCCCCTGTTCGCTACCTTCCTTCTTGGGATGTTCTGGAAGCGGGCGACGGGCCATGGCGCCTTTTGCGGCTTGCTTGCCGGGACGGGCGCCGCCACGCTGACTCATGGGTTGACGATCGCGGAAGGGAAGGGCGGCTGGCTAGGCACCATACACGAGTTTCCATCGACGATGGCGCAGAACTTCTGGGTGGCTATCTTTGCCTGGACAGCCTGCTTCCTGGTGACGATCGCGGTGAGTCTCGTGACGCGTCCGAGGCCCGCTGCCGAGTTGGGAAATCTTGTTTACGGTCTCACGAAACTTCCGCATGATGAGGGAGTGGTCTGGTATAAGAGGCCCGTCGTGATTGCTATTGCCGCGGGCGTGGGGTGCCTGCTGCTTAACTTCATTTTCTGGTAAAAGCTATGTGGGATCTTCGCACACCGTCTGGTTGGTTCTTTGCGATCCTGGGGGTTATCCTCTGCGCAGTCGGTTTGTTCTCGCCCGGAACCCGCGCCCCGCTCACTGACGTGAACGTCAATCTGTATGCGGGCGTTTCGATGCTTGTGTTTGGAGGAATTCTGCTATGGATGGCGCGGCGCGCGTCGTAGCCGAGGCGCTTGCTCAGCGCTTCGGTACGAATAAGATCCGGGTCTTCAGGGCGCCCGGAAGGGTCAACTTGATCGGTGAGCACACCGACTACAACCTTGGATTCGTCCTGCCCGTTGCGCTTGATTTGGCTTGTTTTGTGGCTTCTGCCCCGAGCATGGACGGTCGATTCCGGGTGTATTCGAAGAACCTCGATAAGGAATTCTCCTGTGGTGTCGAGGAGATCGGCGGCGCCGAAGCTGCCCACGACTGGAGCGACTATCCCGTCGGCGTCGCGCGCGAGCTCATTCTGACCGGATTTCCGGTTGAGCCGTGCGACCTCGTGATCTGGAGCACCGTTCCCACAGGATCCGGACTCAGTTCATCGGCGGCGCTGGAGGCCTCTACCGCTCTCGCTTTGCTGAACGGGCGGCCGATAGATCCTCTCGAACTCGCCAAGTTGTGCCGCCGTGCGGAGAACAACTTTGTCGGCATGCCATGCGGCATCATGGACCAGTACATTTCGGTCTTCGGGCGTGAGAACTCCGCGATACGGATTGATTGCAGGAATCTTGAGTACGAAGTTGCTCCATTGCCCGCCGATGTCGAGTTTCTCGCCGTCAACAGTATGGTGAAGCACGAACTCGGCTCGTCAGCTTACCGGCAGAGAGTGGCGGAGTGCCGGGAAGCCGTCGACGTGATCCGCAGGCGGCTGCCGGATGTAGAGAGCCTGCGCGATGTGTCGAGCTCGGTCCTTTCGGAATTTGAGGCAGAAATGCCAGTGGTTCCGATGCGGCGCGCACTTCATGTCGTGAGTGAAGATGAACGGGTCGAAGCGTTCATCCACGCAAGCCGCGAATCGAACGCTCGCGAGATGGGAGACCTTCTTGTGGCGTCGCACCGGAGCCTGCAGAAGGACTACGAGGTGAGCTGCGAGGAACTGGACTTCCTTGTGGATATGGCTCTTTCCGTGCCTGGTGTCCTGGGCGCACGCATGACGGGCGGCGGCTTCGGCGGATGCACCGTGAATATGATGCGGCCCGACATCGTGGCGCAGTTCAGATCTGTTGTCACAAAGGCGTATGCTGCCCGTTACGGATTGACTCCCGACATCTAC
>JBDKSR010000047.1:0-3090 GCA_039680545.1 Bryobacteraceae bacterium
GAACCTCCTCGAACGATGCTCAGACGAAATTGTTTTCGATGGAGCGCAGATACTCGCGATTGCGGCGTGCGCTGTCCTTGGGCGCTCCCATCCCAGGTAGGACGTCCTGCTCAACCAGCGCATAACCTTGGTACGAATTTTCTTTGAGCCACCGCAGAACGGCGGGGAAATCCACGCCGCCCTTGCCAAGCTCGCAGAAGACGCCTTGCTGCAGCGCTTCAAAGTAATTCCACTTCGATGCCCGTGCCTGCGCTGTGATTTTCGGCTCACAGTCCTTCAGGTGGATGTACTGAATGCGGGACTTGTAGCGATCGAGCGCCTGAATTACGTCACAGCTTCCCGCGCCGTACGAGTAGTGGCCGGTGTCGAAAACGAGCCCGATCGCAGACGGATCGGTCAGATCGAGAAAGTGCGCGATCTCGCCGGGCGTCTCGACATAACCGGCGCAGTGATGGTGCAGGACCGTGCGCAGGCCGGTTTCCGCCAGCACTTCGCGGCCCACTCTGTTCGCGCCGTCAGCGAAAACGCGCCACTCCGTTTCGCTGAGCCCGAGGTCCGGCGTGACGCGTCCCGCATTTGCTGTCCGCTCCGGGATGGTTCCGTTGTTGTCGGCCAACACGAGAAACGGTTTTGGCTGCGTAGCAACGGCAGCGAGAAGACGCGCAATCCTAACGGCGTTCGCCACGCCGGGTTCATGCGCCGCCGGATCTTTGAGCGCCACTGGAACAAACGCACCCAGCATCACCAGCCCGCGCTTGTCCAATTCGGCCTTCAAGACGGACGGGTCTGTCGGCATGAAACCCCAGTCGCCGAGTTCGGTGCCGGTGTAACCGGTCTCAACGAGTTCATCCAGCATCCTGTCAAACGGGATGGGCTGGCCTTTTGTCTCCTCGAATTCGAGGCTCCCCCAGGAGCAAGGAGCGTTCCCGACGAGCAGTGACGTGGTTCGAATCTCTCTTGCGGTTGCCATTAGAATTTGCGGCTCCATTCCTTGGGCCATCGCTCAATGACGACCTTTTTGTCCGTGTAGAACTCGACGGCGTCCCGTCCCTGTGCGTGCAGGACGCCGAAAAAACTGCCTTTCCATCCGCTGAATGGGAAGTAGGCCATTGGTGCTGCGACGCCGATGTTGACGCCAGCGTTTCCAGTGGGCGTCTGGTTGCGGAACTTGCGTGCCTCCGCGCCGCTTGCCGTGAAAATCGAGGATGCGTTTCCGTATGAGTTCCGCTCAATCATCTTCATCGCTTCATCCAGGCTGGAAACGTGTGTGATGCTGAGCACCGGTCCGAAGATCTCCGTTTCCGCCATGCTGCTTGCCGCCGGCGCGCCATCCAATACCGTGGGCCCGACGAAATACCCCTGCGGGCAATCCGCGACGCTGATTCCCCGGCCGTCAACCGCCGGACGCGCGCCTTCCGATATGCCTTGTTCAATGTGTTTCTGGATTCGCTGCCGGCTCGCCTGCGATATGACAGGGCCCATTTGAACCTTGGCATCGAGCCCGTTGCCGACCTTGAGAGAGGCGGCGAGATCGGTGATGGATTGCGGGAACCAATCCTTTGCTTCTCCGACTGTGATCGCCACCGACACGGCCAGGCAACGCTGCCCGGCACACCCGTAAGCGCTATCGGCGATGATCTGCGTGGTGGTTGCACGGTCGGCGCCGGGCATGATGACGACGTGATTCTTCGCTCCGCCCTGGCATTGCACCCGCTTGCCGGTTGCTGAAGCGCGCGAATAGACGTAGCGGGCCACTGGCGACGATCCGACGAAACTCACTGCGCGGACGGCGGGGTTGTCAAGCAGTGCATCGACGGCCGGTTTGCCGCCGTTCACGACGTTCACAATGCCTTTTGGCAGGCCCGTCTGATCGATGAGTTCCATGATGCGCATCATGCTGAACGGGACGCGCTCGGAAGGCTTCATGACAACCGTGTTACCGCAGGCGATCGCGTAGGGCAGGAACCAGAGTGGGATCATCGCTGGAAAGTTGAACGGCGTGATCACGGCGACGACACCCAGCGGCTGGCGGCACATCGATTCATCGATGCCGCGAGCCACGCCCTCAAGGTTGTATCCCTGCATCAGGATAGGGATGCCGCAGGCGACTTCCACATTCTCGATGCCGCGCCGCAGTTCGCCGCGGGATTCCGCCAGAATCTTGCCGTTCTCGATGGTGGTGATTCGCGCGATTTCCTCGAAATGTTCTTCGAGAAGCTGTTTCAGCCGGAATAGATACTGGATTCGCTCAGCGGGAGGCGTGTCACGCCATCCCGCGAATGCCGCTGCCGCCGCGTCAACAGCAGCAGAGGCGGCCTCCACGGAACCGGAGGGCGAGCGGGCGATCGAATCGCCAGTCGCGGGGTTCAGAACCTCGATGCCCGGCTCGGAAGAAGGCTTTCGCCACGCTCCGCCGATGTAGTCGCACACCTCTCTTGGAACTTCAATCGATTCGGCCATTGGTCTACCTTGTATTGGCGGCCATCTCGTGATGCCGCTCCTTCTTGACCGCGGATTCGTACTTTGCTCTGGCACTCCGGATGGTCTCGATTTCCGAAACTTCGGAAATAGGCACATCCCACCAGGATTCGTAACCCGGTACGCGCGCTACCTTATCCGTCTCGACCACGACTGCCGTAGTGCGGGTCTCGTTCTTCATCGCCTCGACGGCGCGCTCGAATTCCTCATGGGTGCGCACTCGAGCTGCATTCGCTCCCAGACCACGGCAGATTGCGGCGAAGTCGATGGGAACATACTCTCCATCCAAGCGCCCAGACTCGGTCCGGCACTTGTAATCGGTGCCGAAACCGCCGGAGCCGATCGACTGAGAGAGGCCGCCGATGCTCGAAAAACCATGGTTGTCGAGCACGATGATGTTCAGCTTGTAATGCTCCTGGACGGACGTTGCGATCTCGGACGACATCATTAGAAAGGAGCCGTCGCCGACCATGACATAGACTTCGCGGGATGGGTCGGCCATCTTGACCCCGAGTCCGCCGGCGATCTCATATCCCATGCACGAGTAGCCGTATTCAAGGTGATAGCTTCCCGGCTGGCGTGTGCGCCAAAGCTTATGCAGGTCGCCGGGCA
>JBDKSR010000048.1:0-1604 GCA_039680545.1 Bryobacteraceae bacterium
TCCTCTCGTAGACTGAGTCCGATCGACCACACAAGATTCGTTCCCTTGGATTCCTGCTCCTGCCATTCCATCATGGGAGGCAGTTTCTCCTTGTACACGAGTTTCCAGCCGCCTCCTTCTATCCCACCGAGCGGAGCGCGCGGTGCAACTTGTTTGATCCTCTCGTCGAAGAACTTTGCCCAGTCATAAGGCTGAATCGCGTTCAGCGCGGAAAGGACATCGTTGAGCGTATAGGGCTTGACCTCCGGCGGACCGCTCGGACCTCCGAAAAACGCATGGCAGAAATCGTCCAGAGACTTTTTCCCCTGGCTGAGCGTGCGTATGGTGACGTCGGCATCGAGCCAGATGAGCGCGCCCTCGGGATAGAAATCGACGCCGCGCCGCAGGCTCGACCGGTCGGGCCGCGTGCCATAGAGAATCGGGGCAGCAACCGCGGTGTCGATCAGAGGACGCCAGCGGCGGCCGGGCGAAACGTCCATGCGGGCGGCATCGAGGGCCAGCCCCTGCCGGTACTCGTCGGGATTCAGCAGTCCGCTGCGGGCCGTGAGAATGTCGCCCAGATACGTCGTGAGACCCTCGTAAACCCAAAGCAAGTCATCCTGATAGGGTTTCTGGAAATCCGGGGTAGCCAGTCCGTCGGGACGGCGATACTTCCCGTTCCAGGAGTGCGACATTTCGTGAGGAAGTAAACCGGCGTTCAGTTTGCGCACGGTGTCTTCGACCAGAGCCAACTCCGGCGTCCGGTTGTCACTCGACTCGTGGTGCTCGAGTCCGAAGTGTGCGACGTGATCGCTCAGTGTGAGCAGAAAATCGTAACGGCGATAGTGCCGCGCTCCGAACAGCGCCCCGGTTTCGGCGATCAGGTTGCGATATGCGGCCAGGGTTTCGGTGCTCAACTCGAGAGCGGCTCGGCTATCCGCGGCAACGTGCAGGTAATGGCGCGGACTTGAGCCCGGGCTCAGGTCCTCAGTCCGGAAATTGCGCCCTGTCAGAACCGGGGAGTCGATCAGCGTGGTCATGGATGCAGGGGCGAAGTCCACTGTGTCCCCGGACTCATGCTCGACGGGCAGGGCGGTTGCGTAACGCCATTCCCGAGGCACACGGAGGTTCGCCTTGTAGGTGAGGCTGTCGGCGGGCGCCCCCTGGGGAGCCAACATGACCTGATTCCAGTTCAAGACGGCCAGTTCGGTTGTGGCCGACGTGCCGGCCGAAAAGCCTTTCGCTTCGGACGGAGTGATGAAGTCCAGAGAGACCTCAATCGCATTGGCGCCCTGCGGTACGTCGCAGTGAATAGCGTACATATCCACCGAATCGCGCTTCCAGGGAACGGTCTTGCCGCCGGCGGTCACCTTGAGGTCCACGACGTCGGCAATCGGGCCGGTCGGGGCGTGTTCGCCCGGTATCCACTTCGGATAGACAAGCGTCAGTGGCCCGGGGCTCGCCGGGATCACCATGCGCGCATGGATGATCCGCTGTGGCGCGTCACTCAGATCGACCGAGAGCGTGACAGGTGTTCCAGCCGGGAGAAGTGCCGATGTACTCATAAGTGCAAGCGCGGCGATGAGCATGATTGTCCTTAGACTCTTAGCTTAGACAATCCGGGG
>JBDKSR010000049.1:0-3372 GCA_039680545.1 Bryobacteraceae bacterium
CCGCTGAAAACGGTGGCGCGCTCGTAATACTCTCTGGTCTGATAGGTGCCGCTGCCGCCCTCGACGGCGGGAAGAGTCTTGCTCGACTGGTGGCTGAACGCACCCATCGCGCCCCAGGTACCAATCTGCTTACCCTTCAGCGACGCGCCCTGCGCCTGCGCGGCGTCCTCCAGCACAATCAGGCCCTTCTCCTTGGCGAAATCGCAGATCTGGTCCATGTCGCACGGGTTGCCGAAGGAGTGCATGGGGAAGATGGCCTTGGTCCGGCTGGTCATCTGCTTCTTGGCATCCTCCAGGTCGAACGTCATGGTGCGAGGATTGACATCGACAAAGGCCGGCACGTAACCGAACAGGTGCATCGGCGCGGTGGTTGCCCAGGCCGTGTACGAAGGCGCCAGGATTTCGCTGCCGCGCGGCAGATCCAGCGCGAACAGCATGCACATGATGGCGCAGGTCCCACTGGAAAAGGCCTTCGTGAAAGGCACGTTGAGATACTCTTTCAGCTCTTTTTCGAACGCCGGGATTTCCGGATACCAGTTTGTTTTGTCGAGGAGCGCGAGAATGGTCTGCTTTTCCGCATCTCCATACCGGGGCCATCTGGTAAGTGCGGCCAGACGGTCAGCTGGCACAGTGACCGTCTTTGGCCCACCGTGCAGGGCCAAGGTCTGGCTGGCCCGCGCCACCGCCCCGAACCCGCTCAACCCCGTTACCGCCGTGGCGCCGGCCTGGACGAAACCGCGCCTGGTTTTACCTTGTTTATCGAATGGATTCACAATGATTTCCTTTCTCCTGGATCTCTGGCCGTGTGGTGTTGTCCCACTGAGCCGCGACAGTCAGCGAGCCGGCTTTCGACAGCACCGAACCTCACAGTTGTTTGACCAATCATCTCACCGGGGCAACAGCTTCCGGGCGTTGCCTTCGCGAATTGCGCCAGCACTATCCTCTGATAGACCCGCCTCCCAGACCTTCATGGATGCGGACTCAAAATAATACAGCGGGGAGTTTGAACCGAGAACTACACGAGAAAGAGAAGTCGCAGCAACGAGGTCCGCGACTCCGCGCACTCCCTCCATCATGGCTATATCAAGGTTTATATTACTTGCCTGGGCGATTCCGGGAACCCTGGTGATCGCACGGGTAGCATTGAGCACAAGCAACCGCATGTTCGGTATGCGTCTGGCCAAGTCCACCAAGGGGCCGGGCGACACGTTTGGTACGCGCATCAGCGGATACTGCGTGCGCACGTCCTCCATGGCGAAAGCGATCTGCACCAGCATGCCGCGGCTTGCCGCCATGGCCAGCAACTCGGTGACAACGGGTGCATCGAGCGCGTAGCCATGATAGTTCGGATGCAGGCGAATGCCCAGCATGCCATGATTCTCGTGACAGCGCCGCAGATCTTCCTGCCAGCCCGGTATCAGGGGGTTCACGCTGCCGAAAGGGACCAAGAAGCCCCGTCCGTCACGCCGACAGGCGGCGGCCAGGCGCGCGTTCACTCCAGAGATATCCCGGTGAAGCAGTCCTTCGAAGCTGCCCGCCCACGCCTCGGTCACGCCCTTCTTTCGAAGACTGGCTACCAGTTCGGCGGGCTCGTCCACGGCAAACCGGCGGAAAGGCCATCTGAACAGAGACACGTTGACATCGATCACAGCCGCATTCCTTTCGCCTCGAATATCGGCTGCAGCAGGCGGCGCAAGTTCCCACCGAGGATAAGACGGCGCACCGAGTCGGAAACATGGGCACCCATGACTTTTCCAAGCTGCGAGGCAAAGCTGCGGCCTCCAACATCGCTTCCGTACATCACGCGTTCAGGGCCTACTTCACGGACGACCATTTCCGTGAGGCCCGCCGTTGGATCGCTCCCCGATAGATCGCAAAAGAGGTTCTTGACCCCTCGAATGGAGCCAAGGCCGATTTCCCAGTTACCACCCGTGTGCGCGCAGATGATGGTTACGGAAGGGTGACGGCGAGCGAGTTGGGAGAGGTCGGCCGGGGTGGACTCGCCAACTTGATTGCCGGTGGTTTTGATCCAGGTGTGATGCATGATCACGGCGCGCAGTTCGCCGGCGCGAGCGACGATAGGATCGAGTTCCGGTGAACTCGCGAGTCTGGGCGTGTCAAATTCGAACTTGACGCCGATCATCGGCCCGTCGCGTACGCAGCGGTTTAATTCATCCAGCGACGCCTGTAAGTGCATGGGAGACACAAAGACATACCCGAAAGCGCGTCCGTGCGAGTGATTCACAGCCCGCAAGACCTGGTCGTTTTGTCCCCGCAACTGCTCTGGCGTCGGGTAGAAATTCGCGGGATAACCGAGGTACACACACAGCCTTTCAATGCCCATACGATCGGCGAGCCGGAGCATGCTGTCCATCTTCTCTTCCGGCGTTTCGCCGTCGAAGTTGAACATGTGACAATGCCCGTCCCAGATGCGCCACGACTTGAGTGCACTTCTCTCGTCCGGCTGCGGCGCGGTTGCCTTAGCAGGCTGCAACGCGAAAGCGGCGGAGGATCGTCGCAAAAACTGTCGGCGAGACGGAATCGATTCGCGTTTCGGTAACGAAGGATTCATATGTATTCAGCAGTAGCAAGAATCGTCGAGCCCGCTTTCGTGGCCATACTGGCCCGCACGAACCATTTCATGCATTCTAGCAGCCGAACGTCGAGGCAGACAGAGGTAGTGCGCTAGGTCTGTGTTGCCGGCTCCTACCGCCTCCAGCAGTTCCCGCACGTTCCAGATGTGATTCGTGAGCCTTGCCGCCAATGCGCGCGTTGGAGCACTGGGGGTGGCAGCCGCGAACCGTGCGGCCATGGGCCAAGCGGCAGTTCAGAAGGGCGCCCTGAATTGCGCCAGCCGAGTGGCCAGTTAGGTGGCCCGGCGCCTACAGGGTTCCGACCAGGCAGCGAGGAACAGAATCCCAGAAACGTACGACTGGCCTCTGGGGCCAGGGTGAGAACGCCCGGCACAGGGCAGCCCTCCTCTGCAGTTGAGTGGCGGGAGTTCCGCTGCAAGGACGGGAGGACCCGGCGGAACGTGCGTAAAAGAGGCCGAGGAGCGACGGATTACTGATTATGAGCACAGAGGGGTGGGCCCGCGCCTCTAGATCGCCGCCATGTGGCGCTTCACTCGCAACAACGGCATCACCGAAGGCCTCCACAACAAAATGGAAACCATCAGCAGACAAGCTTACGGCTTCCGCAACTTCGAAAAGTACCGCCAGCGCGTACAGGTCCTGTGTGGTTAAACTATGTGACTGGGATTGGGGCTGCCCCCGCCATTGGCGTAGAGCCTTTGTCTTTGGGAGCTGCTAAGGAGGGTTGGTTGCGGGGGTAGGATTTGAACCTACGACCTTTGGGCTCTGAGCGTACCGA
>JBDKSR010000050.1:0-13277 GCA_039680545.1 Bryobacteraceae bacterium
CCGGTTCATCCGCCTCCCTTGCCACACGGTACTCGACCGACAACGCATCGCCCGCGCTGTCGTACTCAACCAGTGCCTCGCCAGCCTGCGCGTGCGGCAGCAAATCCCGCAGCAGGTTGGTCCAGAACCGGTCGAATCCCTTCCATGCCACCCAACCCGAAGCCCAGCGGCTCTTGGCGTCCGACGTGAAGACGGCCGTCCGCCCCAACCCATACTGCCAGCGAACCAGCAGCGGGTCCTTACGCTCAACCGTCATCAGCGTGTCGGCCGCCGGCTTGGCGATGAACTTCACGTAGCCGAGCAGGGGCGGCGCCGATTCCATGCCGACACCCTCCAGGATCTCCGTGGGCTTCGTCACAACCGGGGTCACAGGCTTCTCGACTGCCGTCGTACCGGTGTGTTCCGCCACGTCGCGCAACAGGATCTGCTCAAGGCCTGAAGGATCGCTCAGGAAGTACGGCTTGCCGTTTGATGCCTCCGCGACTTTCTCAAGATAAGACCGGTTCACATCCTGACCCAGGCCGACCGTCGAGATGGTCACCCGATTCGCCGCCGCCTGCTTCGCTACGCTAAGGCTGTCGCCCTCTTCGGAGATTCCATCCGTTAGAAGGACGATGTGCCTGTAGACCGCATGGACCGGGAATATCCGGCGGTAGGCCTCGGCGAGCGCGGGGGCTATTTGCGTCCCTCCGTCAGGCGTGATCCCGGCAACCAACCGCTTGATGAGCGAACGATCCTCCGCCTTGCGGATCGGAACAGCCCACTGAAACGAATTGTCGAAGACCAACACTCCGACCCGGTCAATCGGCCGCAGATTGTCGATCACGCCGATTGCTGAAAGACGGGCGAGATCCATCTTCCGCCCCTCCATCGACGATGACTTGTCGACGATGAGCACAATGACCGCGCCCTCGGGCGTTCGCGGCGGGGCGATCTTCGCCGGAAGCGCGCGTTCGAGCAGATCCTCCTGCTTCTTCCGGTCCTCGACATAGACGTTGCGTTCACCACCGATTACCAGCAGGCCACCGCCTTGCCGGGCGTAACGTTCGAGCGCAGCCTTGTCCTCGGGCGCGACAGCCTGAAGGTTCCAGTTATTGAGAACGACGATCTGATAGCTGTCGAGTTCACGTGGTATCGCGTTTGCGCGTTGCACATCGAATTCGGCGGCTTCCAGGGTTCGGAACAGATGCGCCTCAGTCCCCGGCGGATCGTCGGAAACCAGCAGAATCTTTGGACGCCGCACCGAAAGCGCCTTGGCGAATCGCGCCTCGCCGAGCCCTTCGGCACGAACAGTGCCGGCTAGTTCAACCGAACCCAGCGTTGTCAGGCTGGCATTGACTCGTACCCGGTTCAGCCCGGCGTCGAGCGTGACGGTACCCGCGCCGATCGCCTTTCCTTCGGCAGCCGTTTCGATTGTCGCGGCCACGCGGCGGGGGGACCGTATGGCGAGTTCGAGCGGAAAGCGTTCGCCCGTGAACACAGGCGAAGGGGCCGTAACCGACTCGATCAGCAACTCGGGCTTCGGACGCCCGGCCAGCGCAAAGGTGTCCACCTGAACCCCGAGGCTCAGTGCCTGCCAGGCGGCTCGTGCGGCGCTCCCGTAATTCTCCTTGCCGTCGGAGATGAGGACCAGCCGTGGTACATATCCCGACGGGAAGGCGGCGATTCCTTCTCGTATGGCCGTTTCGAGATCGGTTCCCCGCCCGGCCTCGCCCGGTGTGCGCGTCAAAGTCCAGGAGCCGTGCAATTCCCCTGCGCCGGCAGCTCTGGTCTTGCGCGCGAACGGTATGACGCGTGTCCAGTTGCGCCCCCGCGCAGCCTCGATCTGCGTCGCGATGCCGGAAGCGCGCTCAAGGTCCTTTGCGGAGAGGCTCTCCGAGGTGTCCACAAGCACCGCAACCGCCGTCCGGGACGAGAACACCGTGAACTGCGGCTCTGAGAGAGCCAGCAGAATCGCCAGTAGGGAGACGGTCTTCAGGATTAAGCCCACCCTGCGCGGCGTCCGGCGCCATTCGAAAACCGCCCACACGAGAGGCAACAAAACGAGGAGCAGCAGCCACGGGTGGACGAACGTCATGACGACCTCCGCGGCAGCTTCCCGTGAACTCCTCGCAGGCGCGAGAAAAACTCGAAGAAGAACCCGCCACGCGTGAGTTGTCGTGCCACAGCCAGACCGCGCCCGAACCACAGCCAGTCGATGAGCAGGCAGAGTCCGCCGAAGATCGCCAGGATTTGCCAGATGTCGCGCGATCTCGCCGCAAAACCACCGCTGGACGGCAGGGCACGCCGCGCGGATGCGGGCGGCTCCCAATTCCTCGTCCCCACCTCAGGCAACGTGAGCGAGTAGACTATCTCACGGTCACCCGCGACAACGCGCACCACCCCGGGCGTTCCGGCATAGAAGCGCAGGGTATTGCCCTGCACGGTAAACGGGATGGGCGACTGGTCGCCCGACAGGACGCGCGCTTGTGCAGCGTCCGCTTCCGATTCAAGAGGAACCGTAATACTGCCGGTGCTCCCCGCGTTCAACTCCCACCGGCGAAACATCTCCGGCGACATCCAACGGAAAATGTTGGCGAACAGAAGCGGCGCCGCGAGTTGGTATCGCATCACCGGCCGCAGCGGGTGAAAGCCGAGGACGGCCATCCTCGGCGTACCTGGGCGCGCCAGGATCACAGGTCCCTGAGGGATCTCCGCGATCGCGATATCGTCCTTGGCCGCCTCAAAGACCTCAACGGATTCGAGGCGCAAATCCTGCACTCGCAGCCCGTCCCCGAGCGGGTGGCCGGCCAGCCAGTGCGTGACGCGAGCGTTTCGTACCGTCTCACGCACACGAATCGGCGACGCTCCTGCTGGTGGTTCGATCCAGATACTGTCCTTCGCCGGGAGAGACTGCGGCCGGAAACGATCGAGGATCACCAGGTCCGCGGCAGCATTCGGAACATACGCCGCCGTGCCAAAGTATTGCGTCTCTACATTCGGAGTAACCGCAAGCACCGGACGAAGCCACTCCGGAGAATCGGAGTAGACCGCTACACGCACAACGGGCTGCTTCGGAATCTCGATCACGGCGCGATCGTCACCCGGAAGACCATCCGAACCGAGCAAACGCGCTTCCAACCAGCCTGCCGCGCGTGTACGCAATTCGAAGGTTGCTTCCGCCTCTCCCGCCGGCGGCAGCGTCAGGCTCCGCAGCCCCACCGGTGCACCTCCGAAACCCAGAGCCAGGCGAACATCCCGAGGGTTGTCGCTCTGGTTGTGCACTCGCACAAAGACTTCCCAGCGGTCGGCGCCGGCTGAACGTCGCAGTCCGATGCTTCGTATGCCGCGGTTGTCGATCTGTGCTTCCAGACGCAAGACACGCAGGTTTGGGATCGCCGGTCCGGACTCGCCTGCCTGCTGATCCGTAATCTTCCCCGCGCCGACGAAGACCACCTCTCCCGCGCTGGCGGCGTGCAATTGCTGCACCTTTCGAGCCAGATCGAACGCACGTTCCAGGTCCAACGCCGTCGAGCCGGGGTTCGATTGCGCGATGGCGGCTTCGACCGCCTTCCGCTTTGACTCGAAGCTGGTTGCGGGCGTAGCGAGCCCGTCGGCGCGAATCAACATCACGCGGCCGTAGGGAGGCAGCGCCCGTAACCACGCCACAGCCGTGCGGCGTGCTTCATCCATCAGCGTCCCCCGCCGTGACCGCGCAGCCATCCAGGAGGAAGTGTCGAGGATAAGAATGTGGTCGCTGCCCGCGGGCTCCCGGCTTCCAAGCCTGACCTGAGCGATCGCCAGCAGGAGGCACGCCAGGCCCAAAAGTTGAAGGAGGAGTGACAACGGCTGCCTGATCCGCTTGCGGCGGCTGCGCTTCTCCGGCTGTCCTTCGGCGGGACGCCAGAAACGAAGCGTCGCGACGGTCACTTTTCTCCGGGACCGGTCGAGGAGGTACAGCGCCACGACAAGTCCGGATACACTTCCAAGGAGTGTCAGCAGCTCAGCGAGCCCGAGGTTCAGCAGAAACATCTACGCCACCCCGTGCGCGTGTGCCAATGGGCCGAAAATCGCGTCTTCGAGCGGCAACGAGGTGGAGAGGCCCACGTAGCGGCCGCCGTTGTGAATTGCCAGCGTTCTCAGGCTCCGCGCGTACGCGTCAAAGGCCTCTGTGTAACGCTCGCGCGCGTGCCCGTCGAATGGAATCTGCAGGCGGGCTCCGGTTTCGGCGTCGGCAAGATCGAGTTCACCCTCCCACGGCGGGACCCTGTCCTCTTCCGCCCAAAGGTGAATCAGCAGCAATTCGTGGCCGAAGTCCGCGAAGTATTGCAGAGGCTTCTCGCAGCCCTTTTCATCGAGGAAGTCGGAGATGACAATAAGGAAACCGCGCTGCAGGTAGCGTGAGATGAACTCCCGCACCACGGCAGAGAAGTCGCTTGCGCCGGCAGGTGCAAGCTGCGTGAGAAACTCGGCAGCCGGAGCAAACCGGTGGCGTCCCCCCGCGGATACGAGGCCATCCGGCAACCGGTCGCTGAAGGGCTGTATCACGATCGTCTCCAACCGAACCAGCCCCACGTAGACAAGCGCCGCAGCGAGCTTCCGGGCGTAGTCGAACTTCGAGACCTCACCGGTAGTCATCGAACGGCTCACGTCGACCAGAAGCCGCACGGGCGTGCGCGGCTCCACCTGAAACATCTTGAGGAACAGCTTTTCGAGCCGCAAATACGCACGCCAGTTCACTGCTCTGAGGTCGTCGCCGTAGTGAAAGTGCCGGTGGTCGAGGAATTCCTGGCCTGCTCCGGAAAAGCGTGAAGGGTTATGCCCGCCAACGAGCCCCGGAAACGACTTCTGCCAGTGGATGGCGAGACGTTCCAGTTTCTCCAGAAAACTGCGATCTACCAAAGCCGGCTGCGGCATGCCGAATCCTAGCTGGCGGCTACCGCCACGCTGCTGATGATTTCCGAGAGGATCGTCTCAGTGGTTTGGCCGTCGGCGTGAGCGTCGAAGTTGAGGATCAGCCGGTGGCGAAGCACGGAGGGAGCAACGATCTTCACATCCTCCACGCCGGCATGGAAACGCCCTCGCATCAAAGCGAGAACCCTTGCGCATTCCACCAGCCCCTGCGCGCCGCGCGGCGAGCTTCCATATCGGATGTACTTCTTCGCCAGCTCGTGGGAATAAGGGTTTTCGGGTTGCGTGGCGAGCACCAGGTCTACGGCAAAGTCCTGCACGTGAGGCGCAACGAGGATCTCACGGCACATCCCGCGCGTCTCCAGAATCGCATCGCGATCCGCCACCATGTCGAGGTTGATTTCGTCCCTCTGGATCGTGCGATCGACGATCTGCGTGAGTTGCTCGCGCGTCGGATAGTTGACCAGCACCTTCATCAGGAACCGGTCGAGCTGCGCCTCCGGCAGAGGGTACGTCCCCTCCATTTCGATCGGGTTCTGGGTGGCCATCACGAGAAACGGCGCTTCGATTTCGTGGGTCGTCGTCCCGCTCGTGACCGTTCTCTCCTGCATCGCCTCCAGCAACGCGGATTGCGTCTTCGGAGTTGCGCGGTTGATCTCGTCCGCCAACACGAGATTGGCGAACACCGGGCCAGGCTGGAAACGAAGCGATTTCCCCCCGCGTTCGTCGGTCTCGATCACCATGCTGCCGACGATGTCGGCCGGCATCAGGTCCGGAGTGAACTGTATGCGGGAGTACTTCAGATGCAACACACGTGAGAGCGTTCGCAGCAGCGTCGTCTTCCCAAGCCCGGGCACTCCTTCGAGCAGCACGTGCCCGCCCGCGAGAAGACAAATCAGAACGCTATCCACCACGTCGTTCTGTCCGACGATGACCTTTCCGATTTCGAGACGGACCCGGTCGAGCGTCGACACGGCATGTTGAAGTCTGACTTCGGCACTCACGGTTCTATTCTATTGCAACGGAGGAGACCGCGCCCTCGCGCGGCATCAGACTGCGGAAGGAACAAAGGAGCTAGCTGCGCGAAAGACTCGCTGCACGCTCGCCCATCGCGTTGGCCAACTGGCCGAGAACCTGCGACATCTCTTCCAGCGCGGCGCGCGCCTGCGGAACCGCGATGCGCCGAGTGAGTCCGTACCACAACTTCATCAGGTGGAAGTCCAGCAGCAGCATACGCTGTTCGACGGTAATCCCGCCGACTTCGAAACCTGCCGTGTGCGTCAGCAAGTAGGAGAGGAGGCGATAGTCGCGCTCCAGCGATTTCTGAAGCGGGTCAAGCTCCGCCACGCCATCGCGCAAGCGTTCTTGAATTTCGTGAAAACTGAGGTCGTTCGCAGCAACCACACTCGAAGCGTAGTCTTTCGTCGTGCGCGTCTTAAGGATCAAGAGGCACGTGTAGCGGAACCAATAGACGAGGAGAACAGCCGAAAAGGTAATAATGAGGATGCTCGAAATCACCTTGTCTCCTCCCGGTGAACCGTTCTTCTTAACCCTCGTGTGGGTAACAGCCTCATGTGCGTACTAGACCTTCTACCAGCACCTCGTGTTTGAGGATACCATCCACCAGTAAGTGGACGCAAGCAAATTTGGGCCCTAGATAGTACTGTGGGGCGCAGACCCTATCGGGGCCACGGGGCACTCTCTGAGTCGAAGATCATGTGCGAAGGGGCTTCCCCGCGAAGTTTACAATACTCAACGTACAGAAAGTAATAACTCCTTTTGATGTAGTCACTTTCGGAGAATCCCAAGCACTCGGCAGTAGCGTCGATCCAGGCCGGCTCTCCCTCGAGTTCGAGGAAGGCCCCGACCGGCGTTTCGTCCAGAGTTGCGACGCCGGAGTGGTCACCGCCCTGGTAGACTGTACGGTACTTCTCGTAGCGGAATAGCCCCTGGTACCCCAGTCGCGTCAAAATCTCACGCAAGGCCTCGGGATCGTTAACTTTTGTTTCAATCTCCTCTCGAGACTTATATTTCCCCCCCACAGGGGGGGATTTGTAAGTGAGAATTGCGTGCGAGCCGCTCTTCCTGATTCGCAACAGTGTTTTTTGGCTGCGGAGGGTGCCGGAGGGGGTGTCATAGAGCACATTTGACTCGAAAACACGGCGTGAAACGACGTGAAACCCGGCGGATCGGAGGAGCCGGCGGCCTTCAGTGGCGTCCCGGACCCGGAGTTTGATTTCAGTTTCCGTGCTGGACCCGCCGTGCGACATCGCTTGTTTGGATTATCGTATCATCACCAGTGCGGCTATAATGAGTTGAACCGCGCCCGTAGCTCAGCCGGATAGAGCGACTGGCTTCGAACCAGTAGGCCGGGGGTTCGAGTCCCTCCGGGCGCGCCATTCCTTTCAATCAGTTAGCCTTCTGAACACGCTCCACCTTGTCACCTTTGACAGCAACAGTGACAGCAACGGGGTTATTTCCGAATGCCTCCTCAACGGCAGCAATGAGCCGACCTTCCGATTCCGACGTGGCGTGTTGGTAGATTTCCTCTGTAGTCCGTGCAGACGCATGCCCGAGCAGCTTCCGAATCGCTTGCGTGGGAACTCCGGCTTCATGCAGGATCGTGGATGCCGAATGGCGCAGATCGTGGAAGTGGATGTATTTTAGGCCTGAAACGCGAATGGCGGCTCTGTAGCTTCGCGCCATATGACTAGGGTCGAGAGGTGTGCCCCTCTCGGTAGTGAAGACCATCCCGCTTTCCACCCAAGCTGTACCAGCCATGCTTCGTTCTTCTGCTTGACGGCGCCGGTGTTCGATCAGCGCCGACAATAGTGGACCGGGCAAAGGCACTGTGCGCTGGCTTTCACGGGTCTTCGTCGGCACCAAGCGCAACGTGCCCAAAACACGCTGAAGAGCAAATTTGAGATTGATGCGCCGGTTTTCAAGATCTACGTCTTCCCAACGAAGGCCGAGGATCTCTCCCTGTCTCATGCCCAAACACAACGCGAGTTTGAACAGTGCATCAAGACGGTGCCCGCGAATCGCGTCAAGGAAGGCTCGCGCCTCTTGCTTGTTGAACACAGGCCGCTCAGCATTCGGGCGCGGTGCGAGTTTGGAGTGCTCAGCCGCATTTCTAAGTACCAAACCCCATTGCAGGGCCGTATTCAAAGCCGCTCGCATCACGTCTCGGACGATCTTCACAGACTTCCAGGCGAGGCCCGATTCCGACTTGGCCGCTATGAATCGCTGAAAGTCCTGGGGGCTGAGTTTGTGCAAAATGTGGTGTCCGAGACCGGGGTTGAGGTGGCAGCGGATTGCCCACTCATACTGGCTGTAAGTCTTCGGCTTCGTAGTAGTCCGAACGGTGTCGTTGAGCCATCGTGTGAGGAAAGCAGAGACTGTCTGGTTATCGAATCTGATCGGCAGCCCGTCTGACATGGCCTTTTTCTTCTCGTCGAGCTTCTGGCGGGCCTCAGCTTGCGTCTTACCATAGACGCTCACACGATCAGCACGGCCATTCGCCGTCCATCCCACACTCAACGACCCTACCCACCGGCCATCACTTTTTCTGCGGTAGATCGAACCCTCTCCGTTTGCTCTCTTTCTAGACATCCGGGAGTCCCTTCGATATCTTCCGAGACTTCAGCCGCGAACTCTTGAAGAACTTCAGAGAATCATGCATCAGCTGCCTGAATGCGAGCAAAGTCGCATCCGGCAAATTCCAAAGGCAATCCAGCCATAACTGGACCCAAGGGAGTTCGCCCTCCTTCAACGTAAACGTGCAGTCGTATGCCTTCAAATTTGCGAGGTCTAACTCGCGGTCGCGCTTAATCTCCAGCTCTATCTGGGGCGCGACTCGGTGCGCAATGATCGCCATGTCCAGTGCTTCAGTCATGAGTTGCTGTGTGGAGATGTTCCACTCCAACTTGATTGTCTGAAGCGCCTCGAATTGCTCCTCGGAACAATGGAACTTTATCTGCCTTGTTTTCTGTCGCATGGCTTTCCGTACAGCTTTCTGTAAGAAAATGCTTGCACGTGAGTTCATTTCTGACGATAATGGACTCACGTAACTGATGCGTTCACTATTGTCAGCTACGAACTCTAATATGCGTTACGGAGAGAAAAAATGCAATGCCTGATGTTGCGGCCAAAAGAGGCCGCAGAGTTGATCGGGGTTAGCCGAAGCAAACTCTATGCGCTCGTCCATGCGGGTGAAATCCCCAGCAAACGACTAGGCAAGTCGATTCGAATTCCGTCCCACGAACTGATGAGGTGGGCCGGGGTGACACCAAAGGAATCGATCCAAGACCTTATACGGAGGGACGCCCAATGACGGCATGCCCTTCGCTTCAACCTTCCAAGCGTCCGGAAGCTCTCCAAGCCTCCCGCCACCAGAAATCAGAAACCGCAACGGTCACACGTGAACGTCTGATCGACCTTCTCAAAACAGCCTACGTCGCATGGTCCCACGGCGATTCGATCGAGCCAGAGGAACAGACGGAGATCGAAGCCATCGTAGGCAAGGAAACCGATTGAAAGGGGCGAACCTCAATGCCCAAGAAACAAGAAGAGGCCCAGTCTGCAAACCGGGCCTCTTCACATTTCACAATCTCGATAGACGAAAACAGTCTACCACGCAAAGTCCACGGAACGCCTGAGGGAATACGCCTTGGGCGTCTCGGCCTGCTCGGTTTTCGGACGTGGCTGTTACTTCAGCGCGGCCGAAACAACCCAGTGGGAGGTCTCGCGTATGATCTCTCCTACGACCCGAAGGCACCTGTGCGCGACCATCCATTGCTGGCGTACCTGCTTCATCGACGCCGGGAGATAGCCGCCAGAGCGTATCAGGCGTACAGGAGAGCCCGCAAATCCGGCCTTCGGAAGCTTGAAGCCATCATTCCCACAGTCCAATGAGCTTACGAACTCAAGGCACACCCTGGACCCCTCGTGAGGTGCAACGCTTCATCGACGAGCGATGTCCAGGCATGAAGCGGCAGCACGGAAGCGACGAAGTTCGGGGACCTTGTCCGGTACACGGTGGCAAGGACCCCAACTTCTCGATCAACCCCAAAACCGGCCTCGCGCAGTGCTTTTCACAATGCAGCCGTGGATGGAATCTCATTGCACTGGAGGCCGAGCTTTCAGGAGCCTCTCTCAAAGATGCATTCAAGGCCGTCGCGCGGATTGTGGGACGCCAGTCAACAAACGGAACAGCCCAGGCGACCGGGAAGAGGATCTTCACGTACACGGACAGCATGCGTAAGCCCCTGCGTGACGTGGTGCGAACCGATACGGAGCAAGGGAAGCGGATCAACCAGCGGGCACACGACAACACCGGAGGATTCAGGAACAACGTGAAGGGAGTACCTGATGTGCTCTACCGGCTACCGGAAGTGCTCGAAGCGCAGCAGGTGTTCATCGTTGAGGGAGAGCCGAAGGTCGAGTTGCTACGACGCTGGGGCCGGACCGCCACGTGCAACTCGGGCGGCGCCGGAAAATTCACGTCAGAACACGCCGACGTACTCAAAGGAAAATCGCTTGTGATCCTCCCGGACAATGACGAGCCGGGTCGCAAGCACGCCGAACTGGTTAGAGCACTCTGCCAGGGGAAGGCCGAAGAAATTCTCACAGTGGAGCTTCCCGGCCTCGGCCCCAAGGGTGACATCGTAGATTGGGCACGCGCGGGCAATACCAAAGAAACCTTGCTTGCCCTCGTGGACGATACAAGGAAGACGCCTCAACCGCAGACTCCCAATACTGAACCGGCTCCGAGGACCTGTGAGAGCGAGTTTCGCTCTGATGAAAAAGGCCTCTACCTGGTGCCGAAAGACCGGACCAAAGAGCCACAGTGGATCGCACCTCCGTTGACGGTTATCGCGCGCACACGTGACTTCAATGGCGACGGTGCCGGAGTGCTGATCGAGTTTACGACGTGGGAGGGCAGGCGGAAGCAACGGATCATACCGCTGAAGACGTTGATGGGAGAAGGCCGCGAAGGACTCGAAGCGCTGTTGGATGCGGGGTACCAGCCGAAGCGAGGCCGTTCCTGTTTTGATCGTGTGAAGGACTACATTTATTCCACGAACCCGAGCAACTGGGTGAGGATCACTGCGCGGACAGGGATGCACGGATCATCTTTCGTGTTTCCCGACCGTACCATAGGCGCTCAAGACACAGAGCAAGTCCTGTTCTACTCCGAAGAGCCCGTGACGCACCGTTACCACACCGCGGGCAGCGTTACGGACTGGCGCGAAGGCATCGGACTGTTATGCCGGGGAAACACGCGTCTTGTGCTCGCGGTGTCTGCTGCGTTTGCCGGGCCGCTGCTTCCACTGCTGAAGGCACAGAGCGCCGGTCTCCACTTCCGCGCCCTGTCCTCGAAGGGGAAGACCACGGCGTTACTGGTTGCCGGCAGCGTTTGGGGCGGGGACGCTCAAACTGGTTTCCTTGACACCTGGAAGAGTACGGCTGCCGGGCTCGAACTCCGCGCGAGCCTACACAACCACTCCCTATTGACCCTCGATGAAATCGGACTGGCCTCTCCCGACGAAGTGAGCGAGGCGATCTATGCCCTCTGCAACGGCACCGGAAAGATTCGGGCCACCCGCACCCTTACGGCCCGCGCAAGTTCGCAGTTCACGCTCATGTTTCTTTCGAGTGGGGAACGGGGGCTCAGTGAATACCTGCGAGCAGCAGGCCGTGTGATGAAGGGCGGGCAGGACGTGCGCTTGATCGAGATTCCTGCGGACTCCGAGTCCGGACAGGGCCTTTTTGAGAAAGTTCCTCCAGAGTTCGAAAACCCGGCGACGTTTGCCAACGCCCTCAAGGAAAGAGCCAGACGTTATTACGGAACGCCGATCGAAGCCTACCTTCACCTCGTAACGAGCAACATCGATGCTGTCACGCAGCAGGTCCAAAACAGGCGGAAGGTGTTTGTCCAAAAGAACGTGACCAAGGATGACTCCGGCGAAGTGTGGCGTGTGGCTGAGACCTTTGGGCTCATCGCCGCCGCTGGGGAACTTGCTACACAGTTAGGCATCACAGGCTGGAAGCCAGGCGAGGCCCAGTGTGCCGCTGAGGTCTGCTTTCGCTCGTGGATCGACGAACGGGGCGGTACTGGGGCACGCGACATCGAGCAGGGCATCCGGGCAGTACGAGCATTTATTGGGAAGCACGGCGGCAGCCGGTTTCAGAAGGTTGGGCATCAGGAGCCCGAGCGGATCGTAAACCGTGCTGGCTTCAAAGAAGCGAAAGGCAACGCCCACACGTACTACATTCTCTCCGACGTTTGGAAGGACGAGGTCTGCGTGGGATTCGAATCCAAGGAGGTAGCTAAGGCGATGGCGGCCCGTGGATTTCTCGCCCGTGAGCGCGGAAGGCACCTCTCGATTCGTAAGACTATGCCGGAACTTGGACTGGTTCGAGTGTACGCAGTCCAACCGGCCTTCTTTGGTGACGAACTCAACGAAGATAACGATCCACATGACGGAGAGTCTGAACCGGAATCCCAGGGGATCACAGTTTAGGTGGTCAAGTGGTCAAAGTGGTCAAACAGAGGACAAATGACGAAGAATCACTCACTTACCGAGGCAACGGCGTTGACCACATCAAAAGAGTCAAGTGGTCAAAGTGGTCAAGCTCACTCGACTGAGTTTGACCACACCGAGAATGGTGGTCAAGACGAGAGACAAGAAGTGGTCAACGCTAACTCTCTGCAGGAAAAGATGTTAGACCCATTATGCCCACTTGGACCACATGGACCACACGAAAACAAGGAGGGGGGGATTCCAGAGGGTGAGTACACGAAAGTGGAGCCTCAGCCTACATGGGAAGAGCGCCTCGATCGCAGAATCAAGAGGGTGATGAACCGGCTGAAGATAGACTTCAAAAGTCAACAGAGATCGGACCCTTCCGCGTTCAAGCGCACCGTAGTAAAATTCGTGAGGTCGCATCTTCCTCCATTCGGCGGTAGGCCCACCGATCCAGATCTGGATAAAGCTGAGTTCCTCCGTGAGCGGCGTGTCCACTTCGATGAAATCGCGCGTTGCATTTGCCCTGAGTATCCAAAGTGGGATCGGCAAAGACGATTTGCCTATAGAACTCGGTTGATGAAAGGCCTCCAAAATCGGAGGCGCGCTCGCACCAAGAAGACCGCCAGAAAACGCAGTTCAGTTCGGCGGACTCCCGCAAAGGTCGCACCAGTTAAAGGCAATTCCCAAAATGCTGGCGAACCCTCAGAATCGGGGAGTGAAGATCAAAACGCTGGAACAAGTCGAACGAACGAAAGAGAAGGCGGTTCGCTTCGTAAGGGATGTACTCGGGGATGATGAACGCGCAGACGAAATCGAAGCGGAGTCCCCGCAAGAGTACGCCGAGCGCAAGCGAAT
>JBDKSR010000051.1:0-10118 GCA_039680545.1 Bryobacteraceae bacterium
GTCGTTGATCGTCTCGACTATGTTCCCGTCCTTGCGAATCACCAGGGTGTCCGGGTGCCCATCTTTATTCAAGTCCATCGTGAAGCTCTCACCCTCGGCAAGGGAAGAGGCGCGGGACCACCAGGGCCGGTTCAGGAAAGTCAGCCGGCCCTCGTCTGTCATGGCAGTCTCCTGCGTGTTCCACGAAGGTGTGGTGCGAGTCTGGCCATTGGCGCCCACCACCCAAAGAATTAGCATCGCCAACGAAGTAGACAATCTCAGCCGCACTGCTAGCGTGCCAGTCAGACCAACACAGGACAGTCTATTCGACCGTCGATAGTCATCGAGCATGAATGGATTCCTCTTTGTAAGAACCTTGCGAAGTCAAGTCAAGAGCGTCTCTGCTCTCCTTGCGATAGAACAACACGGCGACTACAATCAGCACGGCGCCGACGCCAACATCGATCGTTCGTGCGATCGTTGATCCGGACAATATTCCCGCAAGTATCAGTAGACCAGCTACACTGTAAGTAGATAGCCGTAGCGCAGGCGCCGAGGGATTCCCCTTGGGTCCGGTCATTTCCTCGGGTTGCACGGGCTTATCGAGCAATGCAAAGAAGTCCTTGATGCGCGTTTTATCTTCCGGCGTCGGGGACGACAGCCGCGTTCCCGCAATCATGCCTAGTACAGTCACCACGGTGTTGGCGAGCAGGGAAAAGCCCTCGAAATCGTAGCCGGAATCGAGTGGGCCTCCGGAGTGCTGCGGCATCCACCAGGTCTTAATCGCGAGCATTACGAGACCCGTCGTCAGCCCAGCAGCAAACCCGGAGAATGCCCCTTGCCAAGTGAGTCGGCGCACGGTCAACCCCGCGAGCAACGGCAGAAAGGTGGGTGCCATGAACAGGCCCAAGACAGTAACCATAGTGTTGAAGAGAGCCTCCTGATGCATGATGGATATCCAAAGGCTCAGCAGCGTGGTCAGAACGCCGAGCGTCAGAGTGGCCCAGCGGCCGATCAGCAACAACTGGCGCTCCGATGCGGAAGGTCGAATCAGACGCTGATACACGTCCTTGGTCAGTACGCTGGCAATGGCGTTGAAGTCGGCGCTGACCACGGCCATTGTGGCGGATAGCATCGCCGCCACAATAATGCCAATCATTCCGACAGGAAGCAGGTTGACCACTAGCAGGACATAGACGTCGGCGGTCCTATTCTGCGCGAGAAGGTCGGGCAGAAAATGCCTACCCAGAACCGCCGGCAAGATCATCAGCGGAGCTCCGAGAAAATTGAGAGCGGCGGCACAATACGCCGCCTTGGAAGCTTCCTTCTCGTCACGAACGGAGTAATATTTTTGAGCAAGGGACCAGCTCGCGTTATAACTGATTATCATGAGCACCGTGAATCCTGCGATGTAGATCCAGCTGTAAGGTCCGTTGCTCAGATGGAAAAAGCCCTCGGGCAATTCCCGATATGCAGTAACAACGCCGCCACAGGCGACAACGGCCAATGGAAGTAACAAGACAATAGCCAACATTTTCATGAGAAACTGTACATAGTCTGTGACGACCAATGCCCACAGCCCACCCAGATAGGTGTAGGCTACCATCGCCACTCCGCAGATCACGATCGCCCCTTTTAAGTTGATGTTGACCAACACGCCGACAAACAACGCCGTCGCGAAGATCTTCAATGCATTGTCAAAAATTCTCATGGGAATGCCGGCCCATGCGAACAGTTGACGGACAAAACCGTTGAAACGGCTTTCCAAAAACTGCACAGGAGTAATGACACGGGCGCGTCGCCAGCGCCGTGCGAAGATGATGCCACCTAAGAGACATCCTGGTATGGTCGCCCAGAATAGAGTGACTGCCACCCAACCGTAGGTGTAACCCATCTGCGCATAGGCGACAAATGAGAAAGCACTAAAGCTCGACATGTAGTGCGAAATCCCGGCAAGCCACCATGGGATTCTATTACCGCCCGCGAAATAGTCTTTCGCTCCGGCGAGGCGATTCCGGAAGTAGAAACCGATCCAAAAAACGATCACGAAATATCCCGCGACGACGAGGTAGTCGGGCAAAGAGAGCCTGATGTGTGACATTACGTTTACTCCCGGAAGGACCACTGAGCAACGGCAAAGCACTCCAGCTTCGCTGGGTCGACCTCGAACCCAAGTCCTGGACCTTCAGGAAGATCGAGACAGCCGGTTTGGTTGAGTGAGAGTTGCGGTCGCAACACATCATTCGCATACCACCGACAGCTCGGCTCGACGTCGGTCGGGTAGGAAAATAGTGGATCCGATGCCAGTGCCATTGCCTGCGCGCTGCCCACCCCAAGCTCCGGCATCGTTCCCATCCACACGGCGATTCCGTGTGCGGCGCATTCCTCAACGATTCGAAGCGCCTCAGTGTATCCTCCGACCCGCTGTAGCTTGATATTGACGATCCGGCAACTTCCCAAGGCGATCGCTCGCCGCGCGTCCTGCACGCATTCGACACTCTCATCCAGACACACTGGAGTACGGACACAGCGCTGCAACTCGGCGGAAGTCTCTAGGTCATTCCTGCCGAAGGGCTGTTCGAACATCAGCAAACCGAACTGGTCAAGGTCGTGAAACACGGAAAGATCCTCAGGGCCGTAATCGGCGTTAGCGTCAACGAAAAGAGGGAAGTCTCCCAGCCATTCGCGGACCCGCCGCACGAGAGCGATGTCGTTGCCACGTTTGATCTTGATCTTGAGACGCTTGTATTGGCGAGGCCGATACCGTTCGACCGCGTCGCGCAGTTGCTTCTCGCTGTCATAGAGGCCCAAGGCCAAACCCGAAGGAACGGGCCGCGCTTGCGCACCAAATAGTTCGCCGAGTGACTTCTGTTCCCGACGGGCCAACAATTCCCATGCCGCGGTTTCCACCGCAACCCGGACGAACGGACTGTCAACGGCAGACTTCAGGTACTCCTCAAGCGCCGCCATGTGCTTGAACTCCCTTCCGACGATTCCCGGCACCAGTTGGTCGATCAGCTCTCGCTGGCACGTGTCCGGAGTGTCTGTGGAATAGAAGCTGCCAGCCATGGCAGAGGACTCACCCCATCCGAAGCTATCTCCATCACTGATTCTGACGATCAGAGCTTCCTTCTGCGACACCTCTCCAGAGCTGATTCGAAATGGTTCCAACATCGGAATGCGCACCCGAACCACATCGATACGCCGGAAAGCCACCGGGCCGCTGTTACTTGCCAGTTCCTCTATTGGCCGCATTCTAGCCCTTGCCTTCTCCCTCGATTGAGTAATCCATCTGCTCGCGGATCTCGGATGCCATCATCAGCAGGGTCTCGGCTGCCACCGGCACAGTCGATTCTTTGAACCGCACCACGGGCCCCGCGATGCTGACAGCTGCCACCGGTGTCCCTTGCCCGTCTAGAATGGGAACTGCAACGCAGAGTGCTCCCTCCATGCTTTCCGCCCGGTCGACCGCATATCCGTGCTTTCGAACCCAGTCAAGTTCGACCTTCATGGCGGTTATGGTGGTAATGCTCTGGTTCGTCCGACGTGGCATACCGTGCTGTGCGAGGAGTCTTCGGGCCTCGTCGAATGGAAGGAAAGCCAGAAACGCCTTCCCTAGTGCGGTGCAGTGCAGGAGGTCACTACCGCCCACTCTCTCAGCGAGTCGAAAACTGTGATGGCTTTCCCGTACGTCCACGTACCGAATCTGTCCTGCGTCCAAGACGCCTAAATTTACGGTTTCGCCGAACTGCTCGCGCAGTCGATCGAGGCAGGGCCCGACTACTGCCACGAGATCCTTTCGGCGAAGTCTGATGTTACTCAGTCGCAGCAGTTTATGGCCTAACTCGTACTCGCTGTCTCGCTTGACCACGTAACCGTGCTCGGCCAACGTGTACAGGACTCGAAAAACGACGTTCTTATTCAACCTGGAAAGCTCTGTGATCTCCTGCAATCGCAAACTTGAACGTTCTGCTTGCGCAAACACATCCAAAATGTCCAGGGCTTTCCCAAGCACTGCGATGTAGTAAACGTCCGACTTTGGCATCTATCCCTTTCTATCGTGTCATGGGCACTAAGGCGGACATGGTGGCCACCTTACGGATGGCATTCGCGATTTGCTCTACGTGCCCGGCCGTGAAATTCTCGTTCCAAAGGATCGCAATGACCTCGTGCAGAACACGCTCTGCCTTGGGGCAGAGTCCTTTCCGGTACTCCTGCGAGGGATATTCAGTAAATGGATAGCCTGACATGCCGTAGGTTTTTCGTTCTTTGAACAGTGGCGACAGATAGAGCGGATCCACGATGTATTCCACCCAGGCGGGTACACCCTCCGCCACCAGTAAATCGCCGAACTCGCGCGCTGTCGGATAGGCAACGTGGAGCATGTAGAGCCAGTAGGACGACTTGGTTCCCTCCGGGACATGTGGTGCGCTGACGGATGGGATATCAGCAATCAGGCTATTGAGCCGCTCGGCACATTCACGGCGACGGGAAACCGAGAACTCGATCTTCGATAGCTGCCCCAACGCCACGGCGCCCTGTAGCTCGGACATGCGATAGTTCTGCGCCAGAAACAGGAAGCGCGAAGAACCGAGTGATTTGCTTTCACGCGGCCAAGCTTTATCCGCAAACAGCTGCGCGCGACGCGCGTAATCGGAATTTGAAGTTACAAACAGCCCGCCCTCGCCACAGGTGATGTGCTTGCTCTGCTGTAGGCTGAAGCAGGCCATGTCGCCCATAGTGCCCGCTAGCTTGCCATCGTATTCGGCCCAGTATGCCTGCGAGCAGTCCTCGATCAACGCCAGGTTGTGACGATCGGCTAACTCCCGCAGTTCGCGCATGGCACAGGGTTGGCCGGCTAAGTGAACAGCCACGATCGCCCGGGTGCATGGTGTAATTCGTGCTGCAACATCGGATGGGTCCAGTGTCATCGTCACGGGATCCACATCCCCGAACACTGGCACGGCGTTCTGCCATAGGATGGGTAGAATGGAGCCTATGTCAGTGATGGGCGGTACGATGATCTCTGCGCCAGGTTCGGGGTCGAGCGCTGCGATGGCCAGATGGACCGAGGCCGTTCCGCTCGAACATGCGACGGCATGTGCAACGCCGAGCTTGTGTGCGAATTCAGCTTCGAGTTGGCGCACCATCTTGCCGCCGTTGCGGGTAAGACAACCCGAACGTAGCACCTCCAGAACTAGTGCCTCCTCCTCGGGCCCGAACGTACGGCCAGCGCTCTCTAAGAAAGTTGGTAGTTTTTCGATCATTGCTTTTCTAAGTGAATGACGCGTCCCTCAGCAGCAGAAAGGTAAGCAGCTTCGGCTACTGCTACTGCAGCGCGGCCGTCCTCGCCTGTTACTGAAGGAGCGCGGTTCTCAAGGATACTGTCCACAAATTCCTGGTGCTGGGCTTGGTAGGCAGCCATTCGCGTCGGCGCCAGCATGCCTTGACCAGCCCAATCGATCGGCGGTTGCACGGTGACAACCTTCCACGGCCCACCTTGAGAGAGACGCAATTCACCGTACGCATCGAGGTCCAGGCACCCTGCCTCACCTGCGATCCAGGCGCCAGATCCGCTGCGCGGGAAACCAGGCGCGGGAATATCCCACGACGCCCAGAGGGTGGCCATCCCGCCATTGCTCAGCGAGAGCAAGGCCATGGTAGAGACATCGTTGCCGGTAGCGGGGTCGCGCTGCATCTGTGCGCTAACGCTGAGAATTTCCGCTCCGGTGAGCCATCGTATACGGTCGATGTTATGCACAGCATGGCCGATGAATGGGCCGATGTTCTCAGGCCGCCTTTGCCAGGGGGGCATTGAGTCCAAGCCGCCGCTTGCCAGGATCAGTTCGGACACCATTCTGACGTTGCCAATCGTACCTTCGCGGATCAGACGGTGCGCCTCCATGTTCACGATCCGGAACCGTTGCCCGAACATGATCATGATCTTGACCTGCGCCTTTCGCGTCGCCGCCAGGATACGGTCACACTCGGAAACCGAAGTCGCCATAGGCTTGTCCAGCAAGACGTGCTTACCGTGTCGGGCGGCCTCCACCGCCTGATTGGCGTGTTCGGCGTGAGGCGTACTGATAAGCACGGCGTCAATGTCGTCGCGCGTCACCAGCGCGTTGACCGAAGGCTCCATCGCTACGTCATACTGCTGTGCCAGCGCGGCGGCCCGGCTACCACCGGCGATGGCGATCAGTTCCGCGCGCTTGAGATAGCGAGTTACTACCTCCGCATTGGTGCGCCCCATGAATCCCGATCCTATGATGCCGATTCGCACTTTGTCCATCACTCGCCCTCCCATCCCACAGTGTTCTCTAACGTCCCTAACCCTTCGATTTCACCCCGCAGCCGGTCACCTGGTTTCAACTGAATTCCCCGCGCCATGCCGGTTCCTTCGGGAGTGCCCGTGGCGATGATATCGCCAGGCTCCAAAGTGACCAGCGACGAAATGAATTCAATTGTCTCGGGAATTCGGAAAATCATGAACGACGTATTCGAGTCCTGCATCAATTCGTCGTTCAACCATAGCCGGATGTCCAAACAGTGCGGGTCTGGGACCTCGTCTGCCGTGACGATCTCTGGACCCAGCGGTGAGAAGCCGTCGAACCACTTCCCGGCAAGCCAGTCGAAGAACGGGTCAAAATCACGCATTGCCCGATGTTCGATACCGGTATTGAAACGGCGTTCACTGATGTCGTTGATGATCGTGTAACCAAACACACAACTCATGGCGTCGGCCGCCCTCACATTCTTGGCCCGCTGACCGATGACAACAGCCAGTTCGATCTCCCAATCCACAAAGATATTGTTGGGACGTATGGGGATGACCCCACCCGGCGCGTTAATTGTGCTGGATGGCTTCCAAAAGACCTGCGGTGTAAGGACACTTTCTTTGGCGGGATCCTCAAAGCCGCACTCGACGATGTGCTTGCGATAGTTGCAGGCCAGTGCCAGCAGCTTTCCGACGTCGCGGATGGGAGCGTCCAGCCGCAGGCAGGCGGCCTGCATCGGACTTCCGCGGCGCGCCACGTCGCCGCATCGCATTAACTCCACGACGCTAGCGGCGTCCAGTTCGTGAACCTGATGGCCGACACGCTGACCAAGCCGCACGCTGCCATCGGAGGTTAAATAACGTAGAAGACGCATGTTTCTACCTCAGATTCAGAAGCCGTCTGGCGTTACCTTCGAAGATCGCCTCGCGTTCGGTATCGGTGATTCCGGCGTGCACAATTTTGCTCACGCCAGCCGCTCCGTTTTGTAACGGTGCGCCGCTGCCGAATAACAAGCGACTTGCGCCGAAGTCTCGGACCAGGCGGGCGACGGCATCGAAACCCATGATGCAGGAGGTTTCGACCGAGACCGTCGGATAACGGCTAAGGAGCATTTCGGCCATCTGGTATTCGTGGAGGTAATTGATACCAGCCAGGATCCAGTTCACAGTCGGATGCCGCTCCACAAGCGCAATCATCCAGTCGAGGTCCAGTCGCGGCACGCTCCAGTTCATGATAGAGCGGTGCGGAAGCATTACGGGCCAACCGCGCGCGGCCGCGTCTTCACAAAGTGCATCCACGAAGGAAACGTACAGCGGGTGGTAACTGTGATACTGCGGGTAGATCCGAACGCCCCGGAATCCGCGCTGCTGGTAGGCACCGAAATCAAGCTCCTTAGCGGGCGCCAGGCAAGCGAAGGCTTCTAACTCGGCGGAGTGTGCGACCCGAGCTGCTTCCACCTCGCGATTGCCATCTTCAAAATTGACGAACAGACTCCGCGTGGAGCATATCACTGCGCGGTCAATCCCCCATTCGCGCAGAGCAGTGATCACGTCGCTTGCAGAGGAAGCGCGGATCGGCCAGTACGGCCATTTCCCGATGAACGCGTTGACATCAATGATCATTTCGCGAGTCCCATCAGCCGCAGAATATTTCCCCCGAGAATCAGGTCCTTATCGGCCTTGGAGATCGGAGCGTCGCAGACCTTGGCCAACTGTGAGTACGGATCGAGCAGCGGTGTATCCGTGCCGAAAATCACCCGTTGCGCGCCCAGACGGGCCACGGCGGCTTCCAGAAAGTCCGCGTCGGTGGTGGAGCTGGCCAACTCAAGGTACAGGTTCGGCAGGCGCTCCGCTGACATGATGGTCCGCCCCCAATCGCCCTTGGCCCAGGGTTGACCTCCGGAGTGGCCGATCATGAACTTGCACTCAGGTACCAACGGCAGCAGTTGTTCGCACTCCCAAGGTGTCGTGTGCGCCAGCACGGGCATACCCAACTCGGCGCATTTCTCCAGAATCGGAATGGTCGCTGGCTCGGCGATGCTGCAATCCGGTGTGGAGTACATTTTGAGCCCGCGCATGCCGTAGTCGTTGCGGCAGCGTTCGAGTTCGTCGAGAATCGCCTGGCCGAAGCGTGTCGAGGGGATGGTAGCGTATCCAATGATGCGGTCGGGGAACCGCTTCATCTCCTCGAATAGCAGCCGGTTGCCCTCGCGCATGTCGTAGAACAGCGCGGTCAGGTCGGTGCAGCAAATCCTGTCGATACCTACCTGGTCCGCGATGCGGACCAAGGTTTCGCCGTCCACATCGATCTGAAGGCGCATGGACTTGCCAATATGAACGTGAGCGTCAACAATCATCAATATGCCTCGCTTTCCACACGCTCTGGCGCGGGGGTCGGAGTGAACTTGAAACCGCCCACGTGTACCACGCCACGCGCCTGACGCTCGACCTCCTGAAGGTGGCTGAGTAGGTCGGTGATGCCACTACCGCTCCAGGCCGCCGCTACCCGGTAGTGAACGTCGACAGCTCGCCCCGCCTGAAGCTTCTCGCTGAAGACGATCGCTTCGTTCAGCTCTTTCCGCGTAATCAACGCTGAGATTGGAGCAGCTTCGGAAGGCTCAAAGTAGAGCGCAAAGGCCAGTGGTCCCACCGTCTTGTTCTGCGTACCCGAGAGCATCAGACGTCCCGATCCGTGGCCCAACCGCATTTGTGGAAGATGGCGTATACCCGCTCCGACTTCGTAGATGTGCAATGGAGGAATGTGCAAAGGCGTCACTCGTACGCCGCACTCGACGTGCGAGCTGCCGGCGACGATCACATAGGTTGCCCGTATCGCGACCTCATCTTCCCCGATCCGCCACCGGTCCATTCGCGCTTCGACAACGGCGCGCACCGGACCGTCGGAGATTACACGATAGTGTGGAACAGCGGGCGGAGACGGTTTGTGGGCATAGTCCGGCACATTCATCGGAGGGCGGAAAATCTGCTTGCCTAGGCGCAAGAACATGCCGCCCAGCCCGAGCGTGTCGCCTAAGTGAGTCACGTCACGGCCGACGACCGGAGTGATGGATCCAAAGTAACCGACAAAGCCATTGTAAAGACCGGGCTGTCCTTTGGCCCGCGCCTGGAAGTCGAGGAAGAATCCACCGTAAGTGCGATAGCCGACCAACTCCGATTCCAGAGACACGGTCTGGTGGTTGTAACCGAAGTTGTGCTGCGCGTGAACGCGCTTCGGATATATCATGCGGTCTCGTAACGTCGTCGAGTAATAGATGTGCACTTTACGTGACTCACCAGCAACGAGCTTCACCGGAAACACCACCTCGTCGGGAGCTCCATCACCGTCAAGATCGTCGACCTGAAAGGGCAGAATCGTCGGCGCAGCACCGGCAACGACAGCAATCGCGACACGGCCAGGAAAACCAGAAGCCACTCGCAGCGCGTCTTCCACGGGTACGACGCCGATCGTCTCCACTCCCGAACCGGACGGGTTCGAGATCTCTACTTCGAGTCGCTGAGCAAAGTTTGGCAATAGCCAGTCCTCGTCCGCACCAGCCCGCGCTAAGCAGCCAAAGGTGACCAAACACAGTGTGAGGCGAACCATTACGCCTTTCCATCCACACTTATAGACACGCACCCACTTGCCTCGCTCATCAACAACAAGCAGAGTGTTCCGTCGCCCAGTATCCGGCATGTAGTGCACTTCTTCGCTGCGACTGCACCGATTGAACAGATCTCTCTCGGCAACATATCCAAGTTCGTTTTTCCAGGCAAAGTTGAACCGCATTATATTAATGTCCCCAGCGGGCTACATGCTCAGGGCGCCGGCCTCTCAGCGTCGAGATCTCAATCCAGCCATGAG
>JBDKSR010000052.1:0-3037 GCA_039680545.1 Bryobacteraceae bacterium
TCATCCTTTTCTTCTGCGCCGTGTGACTGCAATCGGAGAGTCATTTCTTTGCGATCCCGACATTGCTGAAAACGACTCCGCTCCCCCAGTGCGACTGAACGAGAATACCGCCAACGTCCAACAGCGCAATACCGCTTTGTGAATAGCATTTGGTTGGACTTTTGTCCAGGTAAACATCCACAGTATATGTTCCATCAATGGCCTTCGTCACGTCAATCTTCATGTGCCTGTTGGTCCGACTATAGGGAGGGGAAAGGGGACGTTCCACTTTTCGGGCACCAGAGCTTCCATCTTCCTATGCGGGAGATGTCGAGAAGCAGAATGTCCTTGCGCTACGTTGAACTTGGGAAAGGAGGATTGATGTAGGATACATCTTGAAACCTTTCGATGGAACCCTGCGGGTAACCAAGCCCGTCCGGAAGAGCTTGGCCAGCAGCCGGAAGCGAGTCTTGCGTGGTGTCGGGGCGACCCGGCCTGCGAAGCGTAGATAGCCAGTGCCGAAGCCGTGTGATTGAGCCTCGAAAGCTATTCTCGTGGGAGCCTTCGCCGTGGACATCGCGGGGGCCGCGTCGACGCATCGTAAGGGCCTGATGCGTCGGTCCTGCCGGGGTCGGAGAGCAGGGCAAGAGCACAACGGGTTCCCCAGGAACGTAGGAGATCCTGTCGTCTCCACCGACCGTTTCCCGGCCGGAGCCACCGGGTGAACAACTCCAGGATACCCGCCGGCGGCAGCGCTTGGCCGCCGGATGGGCGAAACACGAGCGCTTGGGATGGTACCGCCAAACGAAGGCAACGAAGTGCGGCGAGACGGACGGCAGGAAGTCATAGCGTCCTGATAGTACCGTGGAAACCGGGGAACTCAGATCGGGAGGACCCGGGGGAGGGAAGCGGGGCGTCGGGTTATCAGACCGTCGGAGGGAAACATGACGGAGACATCGGACTCCGAGGAAGTGTACACGCGACAACGACGGATAGCACAGTTGGCGAGACAACTGCCCGGGAAGGCGTTGACCTCCCTGAATCAGCATCTCGACTTGGCGTGGCTGCGGGAAGCCTACCGGCGGACGCGCAAGGACGGAGCGGCAGGCGTGGACGGCCAGACGGCCGCGGACTACGAGCGCGATCTGGAGGGCAACCTCCGGTCGCTCCTGGAACGCGCGAAGTCGGGCACGTACCGCGCGCCGCCGGTGCGAAGGGTCTATATCCCCAAGGGCACCGGCGGAGAAACGCGGCCCATCGGCATTCCGACGCTGGAGGACAAAGTCCTCCAGCGGGCGGTGGTCATGCTGCTGGAGCCGATCTACGAGCGAGACTTCCATGACTGCTCGTATGGGTTTCGCCCGCACCGTTCGGCGCATGACGCCCTGGAGAGCCTCTCGAAGCAGACGATGTGGAGCGGGGTGGCCTGCATCCTGGAGGTCGATATCCGGAAATTCTTCGATACACTGGATCACGGCCATCTGCGGGCGTTTCTCCAACAACGAGTACGCGACGGAGTGGTGCTCCGTCTGATGGGAAAGTGGCTCAACGCGGGCGTCCTGGAGGACGGGGCGGTGACGCATCCGGAATCCGGCAGCCCGCAGGGCGGGGTGATCTCACCCCTGGCGGCCAATGTCTACCTGCACTACGTGCTGGACGAGTGGTTCGCTCAGGAGGTGCAACCGCGCCTTCACGGGCGGGCGTATCTGGTCCGCTACGCCGACGATTTCGTCATCGGGTTTACCGACGAGGAAGACTCGCGGCGTGTGCGGGAGGTGCTGCCGAAGCGATTCGGCAAGTACGGCCTGACGATCCACCCGGACAAGACGCGGCTGGTGCCGTTCCGGAAGCCTGAGGGCGACCGGCAGCCACCGGACGCGAGCGGTCCGGGCACGTTCGACTTCCTCGGGTTCACTCATTTCTGGGCGCGCTCGCGGAAGGGGACTTGGATTCTGAAGCGAAAGACAGCGGCCAGCCGGTTCACGCGGGCGGTCAGGACGATCGCCCAATGGTGCCGGTACCATCGCCACGATCCGATTGACGAACAACACGCGACCCTCTGCCAGAAACTGCGCGGCCACGCAGCGTACTACGGGATCACGGGCAACAGCCCGGCACTGTCCCGTTTTCGCTACGAGGTGCTCAACGTCTGGCGTAAGTGGCTCCTGCGGCGACGACGGGCATGGCGAGCTTCCTGGGATTGGTTCCGCCAACTCCTGGCACGCTACCCCCTGCCACAGCTGCACGCGGTCCACTCGGTCTACCGACGCGTAGCGAACGGATAACCTGAGGAACCGAATGCGTTAATCGCGCACGTTCGGGTCTGTGGGAGCCCCGGGCGGGCAACCGCCCGGGGCCACCCGGTCCCTTTTCGCCCCAGAGTCCTCAGACTATCGTTGGCCACGTTGCCCGGGGGCAGCCTATCGGCGTCGGTACCAGCACCATCCCACGGCGGCGACGATCCATAATAATATGCTCGACGGTTCGGGCACATTGGCGAGGGTCAGAACCACGCCCTGGGAAGTCACCGACCAGGTCCCGTTCAGGTTGGCTGGCAAGCTGGCAACGGCAGCCGCGCCCGGCTGGAGGACATACTGAATCGTCGCGGAATCCAGGCCGGTCACCGTGCCCGTGGTCTCGATCAACAGCGCGCTCAAGGAACACTGATCCCAGTCGAAGTCTCTGCCGAACGTCAGTTGAAGCGTTGCGTTGGACAGGTCGAGGTCGTTGCTGAAATGGTAGGTGGTCTGCGAATTGGGATAGGTGCCCGAACTCTCGTTGAGAACGAGGCTGTCGTAATCCGTCGTACTGAGGATATCGAAGTTGAGCCGCCCGCCGGCGTCGATCGCCAGGCTGCCGTCGAGGGTCAACGTGGCGGTCACGTCGTCCGCCTGTTCGGTATAGGTATGCGACGCTTCCGAATAGTAGACGACGCCGACCTGGCCGGGAGCGAGGGCGCCGCCGTTGGCGACGGTCACCTTGGCGGTCTTGACGGCTCCCTTGCCTTGCAGCGTGCCGTAGATGCGGAATTCGTCGCAACTTGCGGTCGTCGCAGCGA
>JBDKSR010000053.1:0-10640 GCA_039680545.1 Bryobacteraceae bacterium
GATCTTGGCCTTTCAGGAGGATTCGCAAGTTGCGCGGCATGTCCCCGGAAGTTTTCACGGCCACGGCACTCCGAAGCGCGGCGATCGCCAGTTGCATCAATCGATCGTCCGGAGACGTGCCCTCCAGGATCACTGAAACCGCTTCCTTTGGCGGAATTGAGCCTATTGCAGCCGTGGGTGCCAGAGCCAGAAACGTTCTCCTATCCATGTAACTCGCGAGACCTCATCTCTGCGTCGTAAACTAACCGTTCAGCCGATTGTAAGCAGATCCATGAATCATGTCAACAGCAAAATTACTGTTTGCATGATTTCTTATGCAAGTTGCATACTTTCTGGTTCGAGTCTTGGTCACGTTCACTATGCGTGCAGACGATGACACCGGGCGTCGGAACTTGAAAACACAGGGATTCCGTGAAGGCCGGCCGCACTCAGTCCGCGGGTTCTCGAGACTGGAGGAATGGCGAGACTCGCACGGGCACCCGTCCGGCAGGCGTCACGGCTTGAAGTTTGTCAGGCTCACTCGGGAATCGGTGGCGGCGCCAATCGAACCCGGTCTCACCGGAACTTAACATTCCAGATATAATGCATTGCGACCGCTTTGCGTCGCCCGCTCACGCGTGCTCTAGTGACCCCTGGCGGTACCGGTTATCACTATGCGTAAAACAACGAGTTCTTCGCGCCTTTTCCTTCTTCTCGCTGCTCTGCTCTGGGTGCCCTACACGCTCGGTCAATCCTGGCAGATGATTGGCAGCGTAACGATGGAGGACGGCACGCCGCCGGCGAAATCGGTGGGCATCATACGCGTGTGCGATGGAGGCACCGTTGTAGAATCGCGCACTGACAAGCAGGGCCGTTTCATGATGAGGCGCGTTTCCTCGGGTGGCACCGAGGATTTCGACCGGTCGACCACCTCCACCGATTCGTTCAGTACCGGCAAGTTTGGTGGCGGAATCGCTCTGATGACCAACTGCGTACTTCGAGCGTCGCTGCCCGGCTACGTCTCGAACACCATCGATCTGGCTGACCCACGCATCCGGGAGACTCCAAACCTGCCGCCGTTCGTTCTCCGTCCCAAGGAAGCCGTTGACGACCTGGATCCGGAATTCAACGTATCTTTACCGAAAACAGGGCAGAAAGCCTGGAAAAGTGCATTAAAGGCGGTCGAATCGAACGACTGGCCGGGAGCTGAACGGTTTGGCCGCATCGCCGTCCAGTCGCAGCCGCGCTTTGCCCAGGGCTGGCGATTGGTCGGCGCCGCCTGTATGAATCAGAACAAGACCGCGGATGCTCGAGAGGCATTGCAACAGTCGATTGATCTCGATCCGAAGCTGCTGAGCTCGCACTTGATGCTGGCACAGGTCAATTCGAATGCGCGGGACTGGTCAGGTGTTGCGAAAGCTTCCCGGCAATTGATTGCGCTTGACAAGCGGCGGCGCTATCCCGAGGCTCGTTTCCTATTGGCGGCGGCGCTTTACAACCTGAAACAACTCGATGAGGCGGAGCAGAACCTGCGCGACTTGATCCCGAGCGCGCAGAAGATGCCTCGGGTAGAGTACATACTCGGACTGGTGCTGGCTGCCCGTAACGACCACGCTGGTGCCGCCGAGCATCTGAAGCGATATCTCGAACTGGAGCCGAAGGCAGCCGAGGCCGATCTTGTAAAAGCCTGGCTTGCCCAACCGGACAAGACAGGCGCCTCACTGCCCCAGCCCGAAGGCGAGTCGGTCGATCTGAGACTGCCCGCTCCCGGCGCCATCTGGATTCCTGGCGGGATGAAGGCGCTGGCCCTTGCTGCTCGCATTGACAAGCCGTTCACGGCCCAGGACTTCGTCGAGGTGTACTCGGAAGCGCTGGTGCGCCGGGGCGAACCTAACTCGACACTAAGCATTTCGGGTTTCCAGGGAACGCTCGCGGACTACTTTGCCGCGGTGAGCGCGCTGGTGCAGGCGGGGGAACGCAAAGACGACAAGACCGTGTTTTCTCTTTCACTGGCCACGCCTGAGAAGCGCTTGCAGGCCGAAAAGATCTTACCGTTGCTCGGCTGGAAGCTCTCGCAAGAGGGGGATGCCGCCCGGGTCGAGCTTGGCAGTCATATAGAAGAAGGCACACGGCAGGTGGTACCCGCGCTTCTTGGCATCAGGGAATTGGAGATGCAGGATGCGCTTGAGGCGGGCCGGGATTTTCGCATCGAACTCGTGTCAGAGAGTGTGCATCTGATAGGCGGTGATGCCTGGGCCGGGATGTTGCCGGCGAACATGGCGCTCCCCGGTGGACTGGCCGAGGCATTCGCCCGCGACTCGCGGCTGCCCAAGACTTACGCCGCACTGAGTGCGATGGGCAACGATACCGCCTCAGCTCTGGTGGAAGCCGTTGGCCTGCGTACTCTGACGACACAACACGCCAACCTGCTGTGGAACAATCCGGAAGTATTCCGGCTCATTAACAACTCGGCCCATGTGCCGGGCGGCAGCAATGCTGTAGAAGTCTGGACCCGACTGGTGGGGCCTAGCCCACGAGAGGCTAAAGCGTTCTTCCGCGCTCTCTTCGAGAGGGACCGCGGCCGCTTGGCGGGCTTTTTCGCGACCGTCGCAAAGGCGGACGCCGCGCATCAGGCGTTTCTCACACGCACGGTTGAGGATGCGGGGCGCTACTATGAGCTGTTTCGCGATCCGTACATAGTGATCCGGGCCGGCGATACGCCCCGCGGCATTTGGCCGCCTCGTTATTTTCACGACCTGCCGCTCGACAGTACAGGGAGCTTGCGGTTCCCCGGCTTGCGGCAATCCTGGACGAACGCCGCGGACCCCGATTCGAAACTCCTTGCGAAATTCGGATCACCGGAAGCGTTGATCGCCGGCTCGCGCCTGGAGGCTGCCCGGAAGACGCCGCTGGACGCCACATCCGCAAGACTCTTCGCCAAGCACTTCGCCGACTGGCGCAATTTGATCCCGTACTTCGAGAGGCTTCCAGGTTTGGGAGCTGCCGAGTTCACTGCGATGGAAGGGTTCGAAGCCGGAATCCGGAAAATGGAGCCGGAGAGACGCAACTTCGTCATGGGCGAGTGGCACTCCCTGGTGGAACTGCTCGCGCTCGGCACCCAGTCCGGAGCGCTCGATGCAGCCTCCAGCGCTGGACTATTCCGGCGGATATGCACGGAGTTACAGGATCGCGATTCGCGGACCCGTGCCATGGCAATCCTTCGTGAGATGGCCGGAGGAGCCGCTGGTTTGCAGGAAGCAATTCCGGCGAAGCTGCTGAAGCTGGATGCCGAAAAGCGTGTGGCCTATGACCGCATCATGAACATGCAGAAGGTTCCTCGCCTTGATGCGCGCGATGATGAGGCTTTCATTGATGCGCTGAGTGGAATCGTCTATGCGGCCCGCCTTAACCCGCAGTTCATTGTGTTGCGCGAAGACTCGAATTTCTCGCGCAGGCACCGCTTCGTGGACTCGTCGTCCGATTCGCCGGTCTTTCTCCCCTCTATGTTGCGCCTGACGAGCATCGCGCCTGGCAGCTATTTCGTCGGTGGATTCGCCGGCTTTGCGGAGAGCGCGAAGAAGCTGGCCATTAGCCCTGCACAGCCCTACATCGGACCAGGCCAATGGGATGAGGCCGAGTCAACGCCCACCTCCTCCTTTACCTCAGGCATGATCAGGGAAGGAGCGGCCTTGTTCAGCACTGACGCAAGGCTGGTCGAGGTCTACACTACTGTCACCGATGGACGCGGACGCTATGTGGACAACTTGCGCCCGGATAGTTTCGAAATACTCGACGAAGGCAATCCGCAGTCCATCAAAGCGTTCGAATCGAACGCCGCCGGATTAAGTTGCGCGCTCCTCCTGGATACCACCGGCAGCATGCAGGCGGCGCTGCCCGCCCTGAAGAACGCGGCGCTCCGTTTGATTGGTGAACTGCGCGAGGAAGATACCGTCGCCGTGTACAGCTTCAGTGATGTGACCCTCGAACGCCAGGCCTTTACCAAGAACAAACGCGCCGCGAAGCGGGCCGTGCTCCCGGCTTACCCGCATGGCCGCACGGCGCTGTACGATGCCGTCGCAGAGGTAGCTTACAGCATCACCGGACGCAGCGGGAAGAAGGTCATCGTCGTGTTCACGGACGGTGATGACAACCAGAGTTCTGTCACCGCGGACCACGCCATTCGGCGGGCCAAGCTCGCCGGCGTGCCGGTCTACACGATCGCGCAAGGCGCAGCGCTCAACCATGCCGCCTTGTTGCGGCAGCTCGAAGGTATCTCCTCAACAACAGGAGGTCTTGCGTTCAGCATCAAGGAACCAAAGCAGATCGAGGCTGTGTTCGCGCGGGTCGCCGCCGATCTCAAGCACGGGTATCTGCTGGCCTATCAGCCTCCGGAGGGCAAGGCCGGCCAGTGGCGAAAGATTCAAGTGCGGCTCAAAGGCAAGAAGGAGAACAACGTCCGCGCCAGAGATGGCTACTTCCAGTAAACTAGCGGCCGGCCGGCGAGGCGGCCGCTACTGGAGTTACCTCGAAATCAGAATACTCCATGCGTGAGATTTCGCCACGATCATTCCAGGCTGTCCCGTAGACGCCTACATCCTGAGCTGAAGCAAGTGAGGAACTCACAAGTTCCCGTACGCCGTAGCTCGGGCAAAGACGCCAGTTTTGCCCGTCCCCACTACTGAACGTCCGGACGGTCCGCCCGCGCTTTTCAATTTTGTACCAGACGGGCAGCGCCACATCACCTCCGTCTCCCCTGACATCCAATCTTCCGTCGCCGTCACTGTCGCCCTCCCAGATCTTATAGCCTCCGTACCTGGGCACTCGATAGTGGAGCACAAAACCGCCGGACCTGACGTCGTCAATCCGGTTACGAAGAATCAACCCGACAGCGGCGGACGAACCCGTGTGTTCCGACTGCGAGATCACACGTACTTTGGCATCGAAATCGGCAGTTACATCCTTGAAATAGATCGCCCCATAATCGTTCCGTTCTCCGGGACGGCCTCCCGCCTCGATCACAAAGCGGTCACGATACAACAGGAAACGGCCGGGCACATTGCGGAAGGTGGCAAAGCGCCACTCGGGGAAATCCCCCGCCTGCAGCGAGTGCGGGCCGCCTGACTGAAATACGTGTTCAAGAGATACTCGCGTTTCCTCTCCCGGGCCGAGGGTGACTTCCTTCGAAACGAACGGCTTACCGCTCACCTTCAATTCGACGACGTGCTTTCCCGTGGTCCCCCCGATGTTCCGGACCGGCACCACGACCTTCGTCGTTGCCCCCGGTGCGGCCGGAGTATCCATTTCACAGAAGGTTCCGTACTGGAAATGGGCAGGGGTCCTCATGACCCGCAATTTGCGGACAAATCCGCCGAGATTTAAGGCGTAGGAGCCAGGCACATAGAACGGATTTCCGGTGATGGTCACCGTCTTCTTCCCTGCCGTGCCAATCCAAATCCACTTTCTTCCGGCCACACGATCACCCGCGAATAATGTCAGAGGGGTAACACCTGCCGGACCAGCATTCTGAACCTGCGCGTTCACTTGCAGGGCTTCATTCGGCTTGATTCGGGCGGGCGCCGAGAGACTGAGCACCTTCGCATTAGCCGCTGGCAGCAGTGCTTGCTCCGCGACATCATCTGCCGCGAGCAGTGGATTTTCAACCTGACTCCAGTCTGCTTGTTTAAGACGAATTTTCGCCGCACGCGCGCCCGCCACCCACACAAGATTCTTCAGGTGTGGTGTCGTGATTGTGCCGATCTCGGCGTCCTGAACATCGGCGAGATGCAGCGCAGGGCCGTCCGGCAGCAACCCTCTGACACGAATACTGTCCAGTTTCAACCCCCGTCCCGTGTCCGCTGCGAGTATGGTTTTCGTGCCTGGTACATCGATTGTCACGTGGTCGAGCGTCAGTCTGCCAACATTCCGCGTCTGAAGCCACGATTCTGAGGACTCATTGGCGACCGCAACAACATTGCGGATTGTGATGTCCTCGATTGGGGAGGCATTGGTTCCTAGAATCCGTGAGCCGACTACTCTCCCGTCAATCTGTACGTCCTCAAAATGAACGCCGCTGATAACCGGTTGACCGACACCGATGGCCGTTATGTCCAGAAACCGTTTCGTGTTGGACGCGCGTACGCGCCGCATCCAAATATTCCGAATGAAACGCTCGGCTTCGCCGGTCTGGCTTGGACGCATCAATTGAATCGCAAAAAGATCGCCAACCCGTTCGAAGGTCGAGTCCTCCACCACAACGCGATCGAAGGTCCCATTGGTTCCGGTGCCTATTTTGAACCCCGGGTGCGACGTATTCCGCACGACAGTGTTACGGATCGTGACGTCCCGGGTAACATAGCCTCCCCGCAATGGCGGCCCCTCATTCTTGATGCAAATGGGATCGTCCCCTGTCCCATCGATCACGACACCGTCATAGAGCACATCCTGGCAACTGACCGGGTTGATTCCATCCGCCATAACGTCTTTGAGTTTCACGCCGAGGACGCGTACATGCTGGCAGTCAAAAAAAGTCACTGACCAGCCCGGAGAGCGCGTCACTGTGATTCCGTCCAGGACGACGTTGGAAGAGTGCTGGATGAGAATGGTAAGCGGCCCCCGGGTTCCCGATTTCTCCCTGACCTGGTTGCCGTCGATAGTGCCCTTCCCTCTGATAGAAACGTTCTCGACGTGGTCACCGTACAGAAAGAGCCTACGCGATCCCGTTCCGCTCACAAAATGCGATTTGTCTACTCCGTTTCGCGTGAGTGGTTCCAGATAGTCGTCAAGGTCCTCACTTCCTCGCAGTACCGAGCCTTCTTCGAGCACCACAGACACGTTGCTCCTGAGATGGAGAGTGCCAACCCGATACACCCCGCGCGGAAAGCGAACCTCGCCCCCACCAAGACGGGCACAATCATCGATCGCACGTTGAATGGGTTCGGAATCGAGGTTTCGGTCGTCGCCTGAGGCGCCGTAGTCGGTCACCTTGATCGCGCAGGCCGCCTTGTGACTGGTCTGCTGTACGTTCGCCGCAGCCAGCCCATCGCAAAGAGAGACAGAAAACACCGCACACACCAGGAGCGTTCGTTTCATCTTGCCTTTCACTGAGCCGCCCCCAGCAGCGAGTTACGTGCTTTGCAACGCTAACCCACCGGCCGGAGAGACATCAACACGGGAGGCACACAGGATTCACGCTTGATCAGACGTGTCGGAACCGTCACTTGTTGAGGAGGGGCTTTGGGTTCCGCTACCCGCTGCAACGCCATCTCAATCAACTGCCGTCCGATTTCTTCCGGGAAGCACTGAACCGTCGTAAGGGGCGGATGGAGCAGATGGGCCTCGGTATTGTTGGACCCGCAAATGCTGATGTCCTCCGGAATGCGCAGGCCAAGGTCACGCGCTGCGCGGCAAGCGCCTTCTGCCGTCGTATCCGTACCCGCAAAGATCGCCGTGGGCCGGTCTTCCTGCGTCAACAGTGACTTGGCAGTCAGATAGCCAACCTCTCGTTCCTCGGCATGCATGCTGGCCAGTCGCGGCCCCAGCCCGGCATCCGTCATCGCTTGCGAGTATCCCCTTTGGGTCCGCTGGAACCAGGGAAGAACGGTGTCGCCCACATAGGCTATATTCCTATGCCCAAGCGAGACGAGGTACGCCGTCGCCTCGTAGGCGCCACGAATATCATCAACGAAAACGACGTCGTGATTGGCAGGCTTCCAGTCGCCCACTACATTGTTTCCGTACACAACATACGGGATATGACGTCTTTCAAGCGCGTGCAGAAGATTTGGGTGGTTCGTTCCCGCAACGACCAGCGCCTGGACAAAACTCCGGCGAAGAACGATTGGCGGAATTCGAACATCCTTCGGGTCCACATCGGGGCCGTAGTCACTAGACAGGAACAGTAAGTCCCAGTTCTTGAGACGGCAACATGCTTGCGCCCCGGAGAGGACATGCGGATGGAACGGGTGCAACACGTCACGATTGGAGAGCAAAAACGCCAGCACTCTTGCTGAGGATTTCGGCTCCAGTGGGACGTCAAGCTCGGCCGCGGCACGTCTCACTCGTTCTTCCACGCCATCGGTCACGGCGGCATTACCTGTGGCCACGCGGGAAACCGTCGAGAGGCTGACGTTCGCCCGTTTTGCAACATCCGACAGTGTGGCCCGCCTTTTCACCTCTCGTTTTGCGGTCTCTGTTTCTCCAAGCATCGCTGCAGCCTCATGGAACTACAAAGAGACTCAATTATATAGCTCACATAGTTTCGAAGTCAAACATGAAACTCCCACGAAAATTCACGCAACTTGCCAACATTGCTTGACATCGCGGAGCACGCTGCATAGAATCAATCAATCGATCTTAAAATCAATATCCGTGCAAAGGTGTCAAGACATGCACCAAACGAAACGCATAGCGGCGGTTTTCGGACTCGTCCTATTTATCAGCCAGTTATGTTTTGGATCCGACTGGAGTCGTGGCTTCACGAGTCCCGGTCCTGAATACGCCACCGGGACCTATTGGTGGTGGTTCGGTCCGGCACAAACCAGGGAGGAAATCACACGCGAGCTTGGTGTGATGAAGGAGGCCGGAATTGGGAGAATCCTTATCTATCCGATCTACCCGATCGCGGCCGACGATCCGGCAAAAGGAATCAAGAACTACTCATTTCTGTCACCCGTTTTTCTGGATACGCTGAAATACGCCGTCGAGAAGGCCCACGGAATGGGAATGAGCGTAAGTGTTCCGATGGGCAGCGGATGGCCCTATGGGGGACCGAATATTTCGGCCAGCCAAGCCGCGCAGCGGTTGCGAATGGTCACGGAGAACGCCCGAACTGACGGCCACCTGGACGCCCCCGCACTTAAGCCCGGCGAGATTCTCGTATGCCGGCTTCTCGCACCCGGTGATGGCAGTACAGTGGATCTGACGGCTGTAAAGGACGTCACAAATGCCAGTGAAATGCCCGCAGGAGTGGCAGGACCATATGTTCTGCTGAGTTTTGTTCAATCTCCCACAGGGATGAAGGTGAAACGGCCTGCCTTGGGTGGCGAGGGTAATGTTCTGGACCACCTCTCGCGCGAAGCGCTCGATTCTTATCTCAGCGACGTAGGCACGAAGTTGCTACCGGGACTGGCGGGAAAAGCCATCATTCACGCCGACAGTTTTGAGGTCTATGCGCAGTCCTGGACAACGAATTTTCTAAACGAATTCAAAAAAAGGAGAGGCTACGATTTGCGCCCGTACCTTCCGGCGCTTTTTGTCGAGTGCGGAGCGAAGACGGCCGACATCCGCCATGATTACTGGCGCACCATCGGAGATCTTTTCCTCGACAGCCACATGCGTCCGCTATCCGAATGGGTCCACCGGCACGGATCCACTTTGCAGGCAGAGTCATATGGCGCGCCGGCAGTTGACATGCGCGGCTTCCAGTGGATCGACCACCCGATGGGCGAGAGCTACGATTGGAAGAATTTCGTCGCATCGCGATGGGCCAGTTCGGCAGCCCACCAAACCGGACGCCGGTTCACAGCCACAGAGGCGTGGACATGGCTGAGGCAGCCTCGCTATCTTGCCTCGCTTGAAGACCTGAAGCGCGGAGCGGACTTGCACTTCATTTGCGGCATCAATCGTATCGTCGGGCACGGATACGCCTACTCGCCGCCCAGCGCAGGTATCCCGGGTTGGGGTTACTACGCGTCAGTGATGCTGAACGATACAAACCCCTGGTGGCCGTATTTTCGCCTGCTCTCTGATTACGTGCGGCGCTCAAGCTACGCACTCAGCCTGGGCAAGCCCCGCGCCGACATCGCGCTCTATCTCCCGGAAGAAGACGCATTGGCCGCTCAGAAGTTGGATAGCGGAACGAATCTCTATGCGTCGACGATGAATCTGTACTTCTCCGTGAAGGGGTTGCTCATGCGGGGGCCAAAATGGGGCGGTCCCGAGTTCGGAATCGACAACGCGGCGAAGTTGGAGTCAGAGGTCATCACCTCGATCATGCGTTCAGGTTTCGCGTTCGATGGAATCGACCGTTCCATCTTGCGCCCGGAACTCCGAGTGACCGGCGGCCGGATGGACATCGGTGACGCCAGCTACCGCATCGTCGTTCTGCCCAATCTCGCGGGCATTGATCCCGAAATGCTCGAACGAATAGCCGATTTCTGCCGTTCCGGGGGAACGGTCGTGGCAACGATTCGGCTTCCCGATCGCGCCTATGGCATTGTGGACCAAGAGCGGAAACAGGCTCGCGTTCGAGAGCTGATCCAAAGCATGTTTGGTCCTGGAGTGGCCAACCAGCCAAGGCGAAATGCATTTGGGCGGGGGCTCGCGATCTTTGTCCCCGATGAAACCGAAGAGTTCAGGAAAGTGCTGGCCGGACTGTCACCGCAGGTTCAAATGAAGGGAGCCCACGAGACGATTTACTTCGTCCAACGAGGGGAACCTGGGCACGAGGGCTATTTCCTGGCAAATACTTCGGATGCGGAACGGGAAGTGGAGATCACCTTCCGCGACGGCAAAGGACGCGCCAGCGAATGGAATCCTATGACCGGCGCGGTCAAGGACATCAGACCGGTCGATGAAGGCAAGTTTCGGCTCCGATTCGAACCCTTTGGCTCCACGTTCATCAGTTTCGACTCAGGACAGGCTGCCTTGAGGCCACAGCGAGC
>JBDKSR010000054.1:0-2055 GCA_039680545.1 Bryobacteraceae bacterium
GTTTCCTGCACGGTGCCGTCCACGGTTATCTTTGTGGTGGCTCCTTCCGCTATGCGTGCGACTCTTATGTGGTAGATGGTTTCACGATACCGGTAGTGCATGGTAAAGCTTTCCCAATCACCGGGAAGACAAGGCTCGATATACAGCTTGTCCACTTCAAGCCGGAGCCCAAGAAGTGATTCCACAATAAGGCGGTACATCCATGCTGCTGATCCTGTGTACCACGTCCATCCGCCCCGGCCTGTATGGGGCGGCACCGCATATACGTCAGCCGCGACAACGTAGGGTTCCACTTTGTACGTTCCGATTGCCTCAGGCGATCCTCCGTGATTCACGGGGTTGATCATCTTAAGGATTTCCCACGCGCGGCTGCTGTCTCCCATGGCAGCGAAGGCCATGGCAACCCAGATGGCGCCGTGGGTGTATTGCCCGCCGTTTTCCCGGACCCCTGGAACGTACCCTTTTACATAGCCGGGGGTCAGGTTTGATTTGTCGAAGGGCGGGTCGAGAAGCTGCACCAGCCCGTACTCCCTGCGAACAAGGTATTTATCCACCGCGTCCATTGCCAGGCGCGAGCGTTCCGGGCTTCCTGCCCCGGACAGGACGGACCAGCTTTGTGCGACGGAATCGATCCGGCATTCTGTGTTCTGTGTTGAACCGAGAGGCGTGCCATCATCGAAATAAGCCCGGAGGTACCACGCTCCGTCCCAACCATTCTCTTCAATATTCCGGCTCAGCACGTCCGCTTCTTTCCCGCAACGTTCTGCGAAGGCAAGGTCCCCATGCACCCTGGCTACCTCGGTGAACCGCGTCAGCACGTAATAGAGGAAGAATGCAAGCCAGATGCTTTCCCCTTTACCGTCTTTGCCCACCACGTTCATACCGTCGTTCCAGTCACCTGAACCGATGAGCGGCAGGCCATGCTCGCCGAATCTCAGGCCGTTCACGATGGCGCGCACGCAGTGGTCATAGAGACTGGCTTCTTCTGTGGACCTGCCGGCCAGATCAAAATACGAGTCTTCCTCGGCATTGATCGGACGCCCTTTGATGAATGGGATGGGCTCATTCAGCACTCCGGTATCCCCGGTGGCGAGAACGTAGCGGCATACGGCGAGCGGCAGCCAGAGAAAATCGTCGGAGCAGTGAGTGCGTACGCCGCGGCCTGCGGGTGGATGCCACCAGTGCTGCACGTCGCCCTCCACAAACTGACGGCTCGCAGCGAGAAGGAGGTGTTCTCGTACAAGGTGTGGCTCGGCGTGGACGAGGGCCATCACGTCCTGTAACTGGTCACGGAAGCCGAAGGCGCCGCCTGATTGGTAAAAACCGCTGCGTGCCCAAAGACGGCATGCCAGAGTCTGATACAAGAGCCAGCCGTTAGTGAGGACGTTGATGGACGGATCCGGTGTTTCCACCTGAATTGTTCCCAGGGTGTGGTTCCAGTGCTGCCATACTGCTTCAAGCTCTTCACGGGCACGAGCGGAACCCCGGAAACGTTGTGCCGTGTTGGCCGCGTCCTCGGCATCGCGTCCTGCGCCCAGAGTGAAGACGATCTCCCGCTCTTCCCCATCCGGCAGTTCAAAGGCTATCTGGATAGCGCCGCATGGGTCCAAAGCTGTTCCTACCCGGCCGGAAAGCCGTGACCGAATCATAGCGGCGGGATTGGCGAGCGTTCCGTTACGCCCGATGAATTCCGTTCGGTCGCCGCTTATGGTCCGGGTTGTATCGTCCACATTAAAGAAGGCTGTCCTGTTTCCGAATTCAGTACTGTACCGGTTGCGCGCAAAGAGGGCGCCGCTTGCAGGGTTGATTTCGGTAATTATGTGCATGGCCGATTTGGGCCTCAAATCTCCCAGCACCCATTCTACATATCCGGTGGCCGAAAGTCGCCGCGTGCGGCCTGACCAGTTGCGCACCTTCAATACCGTGAACTTCACCGAGGCGTCGAGCGCCACGTATACCCACACCTCCGTGCTGATGCCGCGCTCGGTGTGCTCGAAGACGCTGTAACCGAATCCGTGCCGGGTGACGTAAGGTGTGGCTCCCCGGCTCGGCAGC
>JBDKSR010000055.1:0-28580 GCA_039680545.1 Bryobacteraceae bacterium
GCGAACGCTCTCCGTCGAACGCCCGAACCACGCGTACTCCCAATCGTGGATCGTTCCCGCGCCGTTAGTGCACAGATGCGTGAGCCACCCTCGTTCCATCATCCGATTGAGAATCAGTGCCGCGCCATTCCTCAACAGGTGGGCGCCGTACATCAGGATCACTCCGGCTCCGCGGCGTCGTGCCTCGATGATCCGCTGTGCGCAGTTCCGTACATGGATCGCGGCTTCCTCCGGGCAGGGCTGTGGCGCGGCATCCGGCGACTTCAAAATGGTGTCGGCGCTGGTCAGGCTCTTTCTCTCAGCTAGCGGGAATACTCTGAGCTTGGTCCAATCGAGGGCGGTTGGTTTCATCGGCGGCATCCTGCTATCGCACCGGCGTACGCGAGGTCAATCATATCTTCTATGTACCGAACAGATGTTCGCCCGCGCAACTTGTTGGTGCGATATGATCTCCGCTGAAGGTTACCTGAGTTCAATCGGAAAAGGGAGGATGTCTGCACCCGCCATGCTGAATAGGGCACTCTGTATCTCCTGTTTACTCGTCTGGCCGCTGCTTGGGAGTGACGCTGTCATGCGGGACTTCCATGCTCCCGGAGGCGGGTCGATTCACGTGGATTCTTCTGCTCGGGACCGCGTCAAAGTCACCACGGATTACTGGCGGCTTGAATTCGACCTTCGCAACGGCGGCGCACTCGATACGATCGTGTTTCCGCACGGCTCAGGGAAGAACGTCCTTGTCGAACCATTTCGCGTGAACGTTGATGACTGGTCTGATTGGAATGCTACGGAGACGACTTTTCGCACCTCGCAGGATGGCGACGTCGCCCGGCTTGTGTTCTCCGGCGCGCTGGCCGCTCCGGGGAGAGTGCCGGGACCGGTGAGCTTCGAGACCACCTGGACGTTGTCTCCTTTTGTGGCCCGCGTTGATTACACTCTCCGTTTCAGCGGGGACCTTCAGGCTTCGAATGTTGGCATCGCTTCCACCGCTCTGCGGAGCGATCTCAACGAATTCAGCCTACGCCCCGGATTGCAGGCTGGGCCCGAGCGCCTCGTCTCGGCGCAGCTTCATACCGGGAAAGTGAGCGATGGTGACGCACGGCTGATCTCAGAGCATCACATGCCGTTTCGTATGCTGTTTGCGCACCGCAGCCTGGAAGGGCTGGACTTCAACCCGGCCTCGAACATTGCCACCTGGGAAACCGGACTCACTGGAGCCGGTGGTTTGGGCAATTACTCCGCCGAGCTGGCCCGTAACGGACGGGCGATCTTCATCCGGTTGGAGCCCCTCCGGGCCGCCGCGCCGGTCCGCATTCGCAAGGGCGATTACACATTCGGCCTGTACCTCGGGCTTCCACGCATTGTCGAGAAGTCGAACCGGAAGTGGCGGCATCTTTCCTTCGGGAATCACCCCTGGCCCTCGGACGAAGAGATCCGTAAGTGGGCTGAAGATGGCGTGAACATCGTGCGCATGCACAACGACTATTCAATGGACGGCATATTCTGGCGCGATGGCGCATGGCCTCCCTATGATGAGGCCGGCATGGCCGAAGCGCGCCGGGTCATCGCGGCCTGCCACCGTTACAAGATTCAGGTTGTCCCATATTTTTCGATTCACGAGTTTCATCCGGAAGCGCAAGGCTACGCGGAGAATGTCGAAGCATGGAAGCGCAGCGCCGATCCCGCGGGAACCGTGATTCACAATCGCGTCTTCAATGGTGAATATGGCGCGCAGATGTGCCCTCTTTCCGGCTGGCTGGAACGCCGCAAGCGCGATATCGAAACGGCTTACCGCGAATTGGGATTTGACGGCATCTACTACGATTGGATGGAAGCGCTGCCCTGCAATCACAAAGCTCACGCGGGCGGCGCCGTTCACCTTGGCATCGATGGCGTCGTCGATCTGCTGGCATGGACGCGCCGTTTGGTCGGGCCGCAGGGCGTGTTGTTCCTTCACACCTCCACCGCCTCGTCGGTTGCGTTTGAGAACTTCGGCGACGTGCTAATTACGATGGAGGCCCTTGCGTTCGCGCAGAAGGACATGCTGCGTATGCAAGGCATTCCCGTTGCCGAACTGCGTGATGAGAGCGTACCGCGGGTGCCTTGTCCCTCCTACCGCCCCGATCGCAACATGGAGCGGAACCAGAACAACATCGCTCTCTGGGCCTCGCTGGGAGTCTTCCCGATGTGGCGCGCGACGGGTCCCTCGGAAGCTACAACTGGAGGTCCTGGATACGACCTGACGCTGAAGCTCTTCCGAGACTTCAAGCCATACAAGCTCGAGGACTACTGGCTGCACAACGCGCTCACCGGGGTTGTGCAAACCGGATGGGAGGACGTTTACGGTGCGCTCTATAGTTCGCCCTCGCAGGCGCTCGTGGTGTTGTCGAACGCCAACCCGGAGAAGCGCAAGAACGTTTCGTGGCGCGTGGATTCACGAGCGTTGGGCTTCGCGGCCCCAGTCAAGGTCAGCATCAAAGACGTGACGTCGGGAAAATCGCAGGTTGTGGCCGAAGGCGCATTGAAGGACGGGTCCCTCGTCGTCGACCTCGACGGTTACGAGTACCGCCTGTTCGAAATCCGCCCCGCGCCCTAGACTACGCCAGCACTTCTCGTAAGTGCGCGAGTGATCGTTCCGCCTGCAGCGGCGTGCCGCACTCGACGGACAGAACTCCGTCGAAGCCCGCGCCGCGCAGGATCGAAACTACCCGGCGCCAGTCGATGACGCCGTCGCCACACGCGCAGCCGACCGGCTTACCGGTCACCTTACCCTTTTCTGCGTCTGCATGCTGCACGGAGATGTCTTTTGCGTGAACGTGTACAAGGCGGCTTGCGACGGACTGCAACCCGGCGTAAGGATCTTCTCCTGCGAGAAAAGCGTTCCCTGTGTCGTAGTTCACGCGCAGCATCGGGGAATCCACCAGTGTCGCGATTCGCAGCAGGCCCTCCGTGGTCTTTGATATTGATTGGTGCGGCTCTATGCCGATGTAGATTCCGTGGCGCTCCGCCGTGCGCAGCACTGTCTTCAGCGTGTACCGCATCACCTCGAAGCATTCCGTGTCGGTCAGCCAGGACGGCCGAATGCCCTCATCCGTGTTCACTACCGGCGCGCCCATCACCTTCGCGAAACGGACCGCCTTTTCGAGATACGGCACGCTGATCTCCGGGCGCATCAGCGGCGAATGTCCGGAGATACCGGAGCACTCCACGCCATTGGCCTCGCACACATCCTTTGCCCACAGCGGGTCCTCATCCATCGAGATCGAGTGGAAGTACCCCGCCTCGCTCAGCAGCTCCCTGCCGTTATGCACCATCGGCTCGATATAGTGATAGCCGATCTGCGCAGCCCGCTCCACTCCGGCGGCGAAACTCTTGTCTTCGCACCGGATGAACTCCATGTTGATGCCGGGTGTGATCATACGTCCCACTCCTTTCTCCAGGCCACTCGACGGCCTGTCTTGTATGCAAGGTTGCCGATGTGGCAGGCCATGGAGGCATAGTGACCATCGACAGCGTTCGCATTCGGTTGCTTCCTCGACCGGACGCAGTCCAGGAAGTTCCCCATGTGCGCGGGTTCCGGTGTCCCCTTGGCGATGATCGGCTCTCCGCCTCCCGCAGGCAAAAACCGGTAGCCGCTGCGGAAGATGTTCAAACGGCCCTTCTCGCCGAAAAAGACGATATCGGCTGACTCACGTGGAATCAGGTCCGTGATCGTCGCCTCGAAGGTGACGTTCACCTTCTTCGGGTAATCGAGGATCAGGTTGATATTGTCCGGTGTGTCGCGGCCATCGTCGTATTGATAGATGCCGCCCAGGGCGACGCACGATAGCGGCTTGCTCAGCCCGAGATACCAGTTCACGACGTCGACCATGTGCACGAACAACCCGCCGGTCTGGCCGCCGCTCGAAAACTCCCAATACGCAAACCGGTTGAAGTACATCTTGGGATTCCAGGGCCGTTTCGGCAGCCATCCCAGCACCGCGTTCCAATCGAGGCCCGCCGGTTTGGCCTCCATGCCGGGCGGCACCTTCGTGAGGTAGCCGCTGTTGGCGTTCCAGAGGGTTCGCACCATGTGGACCGGCCCGATCAATCCTTCGTCAAAAAAGCGCTGCTTGGCCTCGATGAAATGCTCGATGGAGCGTTGCTGCACGCCGACTTGCACAAGCTTGCCTGTTTCGCGAACCGCCTTGACGACATCGAGACCCTGTTCCGCGAGCGAGGTCATGGGTTTCTCGCAAAAGACGTCTTTACCGGCATGCATCGCGTCTACCGTCATGCGTGAGTGCCAGTGGTCCGTGGTGGCGACAATCACCGCATCCACGTCATTGCGTGCAAGCAGTTTCCGGTAGTCGCCATACTGCTCCACTTTCGGCCCGGGCAATTCTTTTTCGAGCCATTCCACTGCCTCCGCGCGCCGCACGTCCCAGGCATCGCACACGGCAACGAATTCCGCGCCTCCTGCCTGCTTTGCCATGCGCATGAGATGCCTGCCGCGCCCGCCGCAGCCGATCAAACCAAGTCGAACGCGGTCGTTCGCTCCCATTACCCTGCCTATTGATGCCGCCGTGGCCGCTCCGGCAAATGTCCTTCGTGTCATGAGGCTCAGATTCCTTCCTGCCGCTGGCTGTTCTCAGTCAACAGAAGAATCGTACATGAGTCTCCGGCCAAAAGCACGCCATGCCCGGCGTGCTGTCAGTCGTTCGGAAGACGTCTGAAGGTTACTTACTTCTGTGGCGTGTTCTTGAGGATGAAATTGATAATCGGACTGGGGTCGTCCAGGCCGTGTTTGTGGCCCACTCCCGGCTTGATGATGACCGTAATTTCGCCGCCGAGCTCACGGTAGCGTTTCTCAAGCACCCGAGTGTTATCCGCGAGAGGCACCAACTCGTCGGCGTCGCCTGCGACATGGAGGAGCGGAACCTTGTGCCGTGCTAAAGGTTTCAGAATGTCGATCGGGCTGCCCTTGTACGCGCGGGCTTCCTCTACGGATTTGAAATTGAAGGCGCTGACGGCCATCTCCCAACCCTTCGGATCGGGCTTGCCGTTACGGAGTGCCACGGGCCAGCTCTTGATGTCACACACGGGCGCGTCGGCGTAAATGGCGCTGACCTTCTTTGGGTTAGCTGCCGCCCACGAATAGATGTACAGCCCGCCGCGGCTCATGCCTTCTAACGCCACCTTCTTTGAGAACCTGTATCTTCCCGTCAACAGCTTGTAGAACTTGTTCCAGTGAGCGACCGCCTCACGGTTGCCAAGCATCTCGGCAACATCCATGTACGCAAGATGGAACCCCTTGTCCAGGAGCCCTAGGTCGACCTCGGGGCGGTGTCCCCAGAAGCGGGCGCGCCAAATCCAGGGCCTTCCCGTCGCCTCCTTTTTGGGCTCTACGACAAAGCACTTCCGCCCGTCGTAGTCAAAGCTATGACGCCGGTAGCCTTTCCAGTCGTCGGTGGAACCCGGCCACGCGGGGGATGCTGCCTGGACGGCAGCACACAAGGGAAAAGTCAGTACGAAAGCTAGGAAACTGCGGCGAAGGAACATAGAGTGATTACTCTACCATCGATCTCCCGAGTCTGTTACCGGGAGAGAGCCGGGCAACGCTCACAGGAACGCCGCCCGGCCTTCACTCAAAGATACGTCTCAGATCTTACAAGAACGAATACGTCCGCAAAGATCACGGATAGAGACCACGAATCCTGGTCGCTTCGACCACGCGCATGATGGCGATCACGTTCGCGGCCGTCCGCATCTGGACCTTCCGCTCGATCTGAACTTCGAGCACTTCATTGAACGCCTTCATCATCACCTGCTCCAGGCGCCTGTTGACTTCATGCAGATCCCAGCGAAGATGCTGTTCGTTCTGTGCCCACTCGAAGTAGGAAACGGTCACGCCGCCGGCGTTGCAAAGGATGTCCGGGATGACAAACGTGCCGTTCTTCCCGAGGATCTCGTCGGCTTCCGGCGTCAGCGGCCCGTTTGCTGCCTCCGCGACGATCTTGGCCTTTACCGCTCCGGCGTTCGATCCGTCGATTGTATTCTCGAGCGCTGCCGGGACCAAAATGTCGCATTCGAGGGCCAGCAATTCCTCGGGGGTAATTGCTTCGGCTCCTGGGAAACCAACTACCGTGCCCGTCTTTTCCTTGTGCAGCATAAGCTTCGGGACATGGAGGCCGTCCGCGTTAAAGATCGCCCCACGGGAGTCGCTGACCGCGACCACATCGGCCTGCGCGCCGTCCAGCAGATGCGCAGCCACGGAGCCGGCATTTCCAAACCCCTGCACGACGACCTTGGCTCTCTTAATCGGCAGTCTGAGGTGCTGCGATGCGCACTCGATTGCGTGGAACACGCCGCGGCCGGTTGCTTCATTGCGGCCAAGCGAGCCACCCAGGCATACCGGCTTCCCCGTCACGACTCCGGGAACCAGATACCCCCGCGTCATGCTGTAGGTGTCCATCATCCACGCCATGATCTGCGGGTTCGTGTACACATCGGGTGCGGGAATGTCTTGTCCGGGACCGATAATCGGCAGGATCGCGGTTGTGTAGCGCCGGGTCAGGCGTTCAATTTCGCCAATCGACATTGACTTCGGGTCGCACGTTACGCCACCCTTACCGCCACCGAACGGAATGTCGACCACGGCGCACTTCCAAGTCATCCACGTGGCAAGCGCTTTGACTTCCTCAAGTGTCACGTTTGGATGGTAGCGGATACCACCCTTGGCCGGGCCTCGCGACGTGTTGTGCTGCACACGGTAGCCTTCGAAGCATCGGATCTTCCCGTTATCCATGCGGACGGGAACCGACACGGCCAGTATCCTTTCAGGAGCCCGTATTATATTCCGTACGTCGTCTCTGAGATCGATTACATCAGCGGCGTCGTCGAAATTTCGCATTGCCAGGTCGTAAGGACTCTTCGCCTGGCCTTCTTCTGCCGTCAACATCTTTGATTCCTTTCTAGGTCTTTTGCCTACTGTTGTAGCCAGCACCAGCCGCTGGCTATGCGATAACTGTCACCAATATTTCTGGAACGCGTCAGAATCTGCTGTGGACCCTACACGCGGGAACTACCTACCCCGTCTCAGCCCAAAGCCAAGAACGGTGAGCCTCTCCGGCAAGTTAACCTGCGCTCCAAATCGCCGGGGTTCTGACATTATACCCCCATATCCGAAGTCCTCTGTTGGGCCCCGGTAGCGCTCCAGCCACCGGCTGTTTAAGAATTGACCATGGCCATGAAAAGTCTTCTGGTTCGTCTCTCGCTGATCGCGTTGTGCGCTTCCGCCTCCGCCGAACCGCTGCTCACGCACGTCGACGTATTCAAGTCGGGGACCGAAGGCTACCACAGCTTCAGGATCCCGGCGATCGTCACAACTCCCGATGGATCGCTCGTCGCCTTCGCCGAAGGCCGTAAAGAGAATCAGTCCGACCCTGGTGGCGGCGATATCGATCTTGTCTGCAAGCGCAGCACCGATCTAGGCGCTACCTGGTCTGCGCTCACCGTGCTCGACGACCCTGGCGAAAAATGGTCGGCTTCAAACCCAACTCCGGTGGTAGACCGTTCGAACGGCCGTGTATGGATTGCCTTCAACCGCTGGGAGACGGGTTACGGCACCAATAATTCGAAACCCGGAACGGCAAACTGTCAGACTTGGCTACGCTACAGCGACGACAACGGCCGGACGTGGTCCCAGCCCATCGACATAACCAGGAGTGCACGCGATTTCGATAATTGGGGCGCCATGTTCACTGGTCCGGGCGGTGCAATTCAGACTCGCGGCGGCCGCTTGTTGATTCCAGGCACGATGAAGCCGGATACCGAGTATGTGTGGGCCGCGGCCGGAGACTTCCGTGGCAAGATCAGTTTCCTGCGCGCTTACGCGGTTTACAGCGACGATCACGGCAAGACCTGGCAACGTGGCGCGCTGGTCCGTGCGATTTCGGATGAGAACCAGTTCGTTGAGTTGGCGGATGGCACGCTTCTGATGGACGCTCGCCAGTCCGCGGGCGACCGGCGCTGGTTCATCGCCAGCCCGGACGGAGGCCAGACCTGGGCCGAACCGCGACCCGGAGAAGTGGTGACGCCCGTGGCTACGGGACTTGAGCGATTCCCGGCGTCCGGCGATGGCAAGGGCCGGAGTTGCATCCTCTGGACTGGGCCGGCGGGACCCGGCCGCCAGAAACTCGTACTCCGTGTGAGCTACGACGAGGCGAAGACGTTCCCCGAGGAGCGTCTCATCTATCAAGGGAAAGCGGCCTACTCCGAACTGACCGTCCTGAACGATTCCACCGCTGCTGTGCTCTGGGAGCGCGACGACTACAAGTTCATCACGTTCACGCGGTTCAATCGCGAATTTATCGAAGCGGGTGCGCCGGGTAAGTAATCCTTACGGAGCGAGCATCCCGCCATTGACCTCGATTGTCTGTCCGTGGACATACCGGGCGGCTTCCGAGCACAGAAACACAATCACGTCGGCGACGTCTTCGTTGGTGCTCAGCCGTCCGGCCGGGGTCATCTTCACAACCTGGTCAAGCATCTCCCGCGTCGAGTACTTCTCGTGGAAGTAGTTGTCAACGGTTCCTGGGCTCACCGCGTTCACGCGAATCCCGTGAGGCGCCAGTTCCCGCGCCATTCCTTTTGTCAGACAGGTGACTGCCGCTTTCGATGCCGCGTAGACCGATGCTCCGATCCCGCCGCCGTTGCGCCCGGCGATCGAGCTGAGGTTCACAATGATCCCGCTCTTCCGCTCGATCATGTACGGCGCGACCGCCTGCGCGAGGAAGTAAGCGCTCTTTACGTTGAGATTCATCACCTCGTCGTAGAGGCTTTCCGTGACTTCCGCGAGTCTCGCTCTCTTTACGAGCGCACCGGCGTTGTTCACGAGGATGTCCACGTTCGCGCCCGTCTTCTTGAGCTCCGCCAGTGCGGTATGGATGCCGTCCGCCGTGCCCAGGTTGGCTTGAATCATGCCGCCCTCCGCGCCAGCCTTCCGGACTGCTGCCAACGTCTTTTCTGCTCCCTCTCGATAACTGTTGTAGTGCAAGAGGACGCGGGACGTTCCCTGGCGCGCGAGCGCCACTGCCGTTGCTGCGCCGATTCCGCGCGACGCGCCCGTCACCAACCCTGTCTTACCACTGAATTCGCTCATGGTGAACCTAAATTATGACGAAGCCATGCATGGCGCCTACTCCGGTTTCAGAGTGCGCTCCATCAATTCCCGGACGGCCTCGCGAGGCGGCTTGCCCTGCCGCAGAATCTCGAACATCTGGTTCGTGATGGGAAGGTCCACGCCGAGTTGCCGCCCCAATTCCACGGCTCCGAACGTGGTCTTGATCCCCTCGGCCACCATGCGCATCGATGTCGTGATCTCGTCCAGGCGATGCCCCCGTGCCAGCTTGATCCCGACGCTTCGATTGCGGCTCAGTTCGCCCGTGCACGTCAGCACGAGGTCTCCCAGCCCCGCGAGACCGGAGAGCGTGGACGCCTGGGCGCCCATGGCGACAGCCAGCCGGGTCATCTCCACGAGACCTCGGGTGATCAGCGCCGCGATCGTATTGTTTCCGAGCCCGAGACCGTGGCACACGCCTGCTCCGATCGCGATCACGTTCTTCAGCGACGCTGCCATCTCCACGCCCAGGATGTCCGTGTTTGTGTAAAGGCGCAGGCTGGGGCCGGAGAACGCGGCCTGAATCTCCTTGGCCACCTCGATATGCTCGGATGCGATCACGACGGCCGCCGGCTCGCCCCGCGCCACCTCGCGCGCGAACGTCGGGCCGCTCAGCACCGCCACTTTAGGCTCAAAACGCGCACTGACAACCTCCCGGATCACCTCCGACATCCGCTGCCGTGTGCCTTCCTCGATGCCCTTGGTCGCGCTGACAATCCGAACCGACGGCTTCAGGTGCGGAAGCATCTCCGTATATAACCGGCGCGCGTGATGCGACGGCATCACACCGAGCGCGACATCCGCTCCCTTCAGGGCTGCTCCGATGTCCGTTTCTACCTGGACATTCTGCGGCAACTGGAAGCCCGGCAAAAACAGGTCGTTCTCCCGGAGCTTGATCATTCTCAATGCGAGGTCTTTTTCGTAAACCCACAGGCGCACGCACGGGAACTTTTGTGCAAGCTGCAGGGAGAGCGCCGTTCCCCAGCTTCCCGCTCCGATGATCGCGAGTTCTTTCAATGTGCACGTCCTCCGAATGAGAACACGTTTTCGTTTCCGGCCAGAAGCCTCTGAATGTTTGACTTGTGTCTCCAAATAACGAAGACTGCCGCGAACACAGCCGCGGTGATCACTGGCGCCGGCGGATGAACTACCAACCATACCGCTAACGGCAGGCTAACGGCCGACAGAATCGAGCCGAGCGAGATAAAGCGGCTCAAAACGACAGTCCCGACAAACACAATCACCGCGATACCCAACGCCGCGGGCGCACGTGCAAGGAACGCGCCGACGCAGGTTGCCACGGCCTTGCCGCCCTTGAACTTCAATGCGGCAGGGAAGGCGTGCCCAAGCATCACTGCCACCGCCGCCGCGCTCATCCACAGGGGGGATTCCCCGGTCAGTAATCCCGCCAGCCAGACAGCCGCGTAGCCCTTGGCAATGTCCAGCGCCAGCGTGGTGATACCCGCCGCTCGGCCCGCCGTCCGCAGCACGTTGGTCGCACCGATGTTCCCGCTGCCCGACGCGCGTACATCCTGCCCGCGCGTCCACTTCACGAGCAGGTAGCCGAAGGGAATTCCGCCTAGTATGTAAGAGGCCACGAGTATGAGGATTCCTGTTGTCATCGCTCGAAGGGAAACTCCGCCAATGCGTTGTACACCGAGCCGGATCGCTGCAATTCGCTCGAGTACAGCAGAAAACGATCCGCTGTGAACCGTCCGAAATCGATTGTGTCGAGGCGTGAAAGCGCCTCGTGGAGTGACCCCAGCGGTACCGGCTCCTTGATGCGCGCCAGAGTCAGGTGAGGTGAGAACGGCTTCTCTTCTCGCGGCACGCCGATCCGCTCCAGCGCCTCATCGGTCTCGCTAGCTAGCCCCGCAAGCGCCTCCGGAGCTTTCACCGCGGCCCAAAACACACGCGGCACGCGCGAATTCGGAAACCAGCCCAATCCGTTGACCGCGATTTCGAAGGGCTCCCGTGCCGGCAGATCCGCCAGTACCGCCTTTAGCTCGCCGAGCCGCTCCTCCGGCCAATCGCCAATGAACTTCGTCGTGATGTGCAGGTTTCCCGGAGGGCTCCACCTCAGCCTCGCCGTGGGGCGAAGCCTGCCTATGAGTCCTTCCAGGTTCTGTCTGACTGCGGCGGAAATATCGATGGCGGTGAACAGACGCATGATCGCGCTACGGACAGTCTATGCTAATCTCCTTACCGTAGTTATTCTCCGACGAACACCCTCTTGCGCGCAATGAAGAACACCGGCGGCCCTATGTCCGTGGAATCAGGAATCGGCGGCCGGATTCTGCCCCGTTCCTTCTACGCCAGGCCCGCTCCCGAGGTGGCCCGCGATCTCCTCGGCAAGATCCTCGTGCATGGCCGCACGGCCGGCCGGATCGTCGAAACCGAAGCGTATCTCGGCCTGGACGATCTCGCCGCGCACGCCTCGCGAGGGATCACTCCGCGCACGAAGGTCCTGTTCGGCCCTCCCGGCCACGCCTATGTCTATTTCATTTACGGCATGTATGAGTGCCTGAATCTCGTCGCGGAACCGGATGGTAAGCCCGGTTGTGTGCTGATTCGCGCTATTGAGCCTGTTTCCGGCCTTGCTCTGATGCGCCGCCGCCGTCCGCGTGCGCGTACTATCCAGGATTTGACCTCCGGTCCGGGCAAACTCACCCTCGCGATGGGTATTACCCGCCGTCAGAATGGGACCGACGTAACCAAGGGATCGCTCACCGTCCGCATGCCTGCCGATCCAGTTTCGTTCGAGACCGGCGTGAGCCCTAGAATCGGGATCCGCCTGTGCCGCGAATGGCCTCTGCGCTTCTTTATCGTGGGCAACCCCTGTGTGAGCCGGCACCCGCTTGCTCCCCATTCTCTGTAGCTGCTACTTTCGACTTATGCTGAAGCCGACAATCTTTCGGGAATACGACATCCGTGGCATCGCCGATACCGAGCTTCATGACGATGGCATTGAGCAGCTCGGGCGCGCCATCGGAACCTATCTCCAGCGCCATAGCGGAAAGAACGTCAACCTGGGACGCGACTGCCGCCTCAGTTCGACGCGCCTTCGCGATGCGCTGGTCAAAGGGCTGCTCGCGAGCGGCTGCGATGTGACCGACGTCGGCACGGTTCCCACGCCGCTTCTCTACTCCTCCGTCTTCCGATTGAAAGCCACCGGTGCGGTCATGATCACCGGCAGTCACAATCCGCCCGAGTACAACGGTTTCAAGGTTGTGTCCGGCCCCAGCACGATACACGGCTCTCAAATCCAGGAGGTCCGGGAGATTCTTGAGAATCAGGATTTCCTGACAGGGCAGGGAACTCATCAGACGGTGGACGTCACCGGCTCTTACATTGATGAAGTCGCCGCCAACATCCATCTCAGCCGCAGCGTCAAGGTTGTTTTCGACGCAGGCAACGGAACGGCTGGTCCCGTCATGCGCCGCCTGCTTGAGAAGCTCGATTGCGACGCGGTTGAGCTCTTCTTCGATATGGACGGCAGCTTCCCGAATCACCACCCCGACCCGACCGTCGAGAAGTACCTCACTCATCTCAAAAATGCGGTGGCTGAACAGCACGCTGAACTCGGCATCGCCTTCGACGGGGACGCCGATCGCATCGGCGCAATCGACGAGCTGGGTAATGTTGTCTGGGGCGATCAGTTGATGCTGATTTACGCCCGCGAGATTCTCACCCGGAAGCCGGGTTCGACCTTCATCGGTGAAGTGAAGTGCTCGCAGGTCATGTACGACGAACTGAAGCGCCTCGGCGGCAACCCGATCATGTGGCGCACCGGGCACTCGCTGATCAAGGCCAAGATGAAGGAGAGCCACGCCGAGCTCGCGGGGGAGATGAGCGGTCACATCTTCTTCGCCGACCGGTATTACGGCTTCGACGACGCACTGTACGCTTCCTGCCGCCTTCTTGAAATCGTCGCCGCTTCAGGCAAACCGCTCTCCGCGCAGCTCGCCGGACTGCCGAAGATGGTCTCCACCCCCGAAATTCGCGTGGATTGCCCCGACGAAGTGAAGTTCGACGTCGTCGCGCGTGTTACCGAGCACTTCCGCAAGATCCGGCACGTGGTGGACGTGGACGGCGTACGCGTGCTTTTCGAAAAGGGATGGGGCCTGGTTCGCGCATCCAACACGCAGCCTGTTCTCGTCCTGCGCTTCGAAGCAGCGAATCAGGAATTGCTCTCGGCATACCGCCGCGAGGTCGAATCCGTCCTGGCAGTCGCGAAGGCTGCGGTTGGGGTGTAGGGCTCGGCCCGCTCAGGCCGCTCGTGCGGCTACGCTACACTGGGAGCAAATGAAGGCAATATCGCTATTCCTTCCGGCGCTGCTCTGCATCGCGATTGGCGCTTCTCCGGCCCAGGCTGCCGAATCACCGGCTCAGGCTACTGTCATTGCCACCATCGACGGGCAGGCCATCACGGATGCCGACCTGAATGTCCGCAGCCAGGTGTTGCAGATCGAAAAGCGCCTGTATGACATGCGCCTCCAGGCGCTGGACGCCGTCATCGCTCAGAAGCTTCTCGAAAAGGCCGCTGCCGCGAAAAACTTGAGCCTCGACGAGTACATCCGCCGGGAAACGGAAATTGGAATCGCCGAGCCCACGCCTCAAGAGGTCGAAGGTTACTATTGGGGGCAGAAGGATCAGTTCCCGCAGCCTCTGGAAACCAGCCGCCCGCGTGTAGCCGCCGCACTCAAGGCAGCCAAGTCGAAGGAGCAGCTTCGGGGCTTGGTTCATCAGTTGCTCGCGCGTGCTGAGGTGAAGGTCCTGATCGCTCCGCCGCGCCAGCCCGTCGAGATCGCCAATTCTCCGCGCAGGGGTTCCGCCTCGGCGCCCGTCATGATAGTGGAGTTCTCCGACTACCAATGCCCGTATTGCCGGCGGGCCCAGAGCACGCTGAATCAGGTCCTCGCGAAGTACGGCGCCTCCGTGAACCACGTGTTCAAGGATCTGCCGCTGACGCGCATCCACTCGGAGGCCAACAACGCCGCGCAAGCTGCCCACTGCGCCGGCGAGCAGGGCAAGTATTGGGAATATCACGACGCTCTGTTTGCCGAGACCCGTTACGACGCTGGCACGTACTCGGAAATCGCCACCAAACTGGGTCTCGATGCCGGCCGTTTACAACAGTGCCTCAAGGACGGAATGTACCGGGCTCAGGTGCGCGCGAATCTGCAGCAAGCGGAAGAACTCGGCATCGATTCCACGCCGACCTTCTTCATCAACGGCATCATGCTCTCCGGCGCTCAACCGTTCGAGGAGTTTGCCAAGGTCATCGATCAGGAACTGCAGAAGGCGAAGACAGCGGGCGGAGCGGGTCGTTAAACCTCCGATTCGGCGCCTGATCTCACAAGCAGCCCGTCAATTCGGACATCATAGTTGAGGTTCACCCCATGGATCGACGCTCTTTTCTGGCCTTAGCCGCCCTGCCGCGCCTTGGGTTCGGCGCTGACAAGCTGGCGAATGACTACCTTGTGCTGCGGAGGTCGAACGATCCGGCGCGCATACAGGTTTACAGCCCCGGCTTGGCGCGTCTCGCGAACGGCCGCCTTGTCGCGACTTGCGACGTCTCAACGCCCGTCGAAATGACGTCCAAGGGCGCGCTGCTGGAAAGCCGGAAGCGCTGGACGCACGAGTTTTACACCAGCGACAATCATGGCCGCTCCTGGACACTACGGGGCGAAGCGCCCATGATGCATGCGCGCCCGTTTGAGGCGGGGCGGTCGGTATACGTGCTGGGGCAGGCCGGCGACCTTACCATCGTGCGCTCCTCGGATGGCGGCGAGACGTGGTCCGGTCCCGCCCGCCTTACCGAAGGTCAGAAATGGCATCAGGCCCCCTGCAATGTTCACTACGCCAACGGCCGCGTGTACCTCGTGATGGAGCGCCAAACCGTTCCGGATTTCAAAGGATGGGTGGTGAGCGTGCTCGCGCCGTTAGTGATGTCGGCGCCGGTCGATGCCGACCTCACGCGCCGCGACTCGTGGACGTTCTCGAACGAGCTGAGTTTCAACGACGCCGTGCGTCAGGCCGGTCCGCCTCACCTGATCGGGACTCCGTTCTTTGCTAACGGCCCCACGGTGAGCGGTCCGGGCGACCGGCGGCACATGGCTCCGATCGGCTGGCTGGAGACCAACGTCGTGCAATTCACCGATCCGGACCACGTATGGTTCGATCCGTCGGGCCGCACGTTCCATCTGTGGATGCGCGCGCACACCGGCACGTCGAATCTCGCCTGCATCGCCAAAGCCGTTGAGAGCGAGGACCGCAAATCAATCACGGTTTCACTCGAACACGCTCCCACTGGCGAGCCTATGCTCTATGTGCCGTGTCCAGGGGGCCACATGAAGTTTCACATCGTGTACGACGCGAAGATGCGCCTCTTCTGGCTCGTTTCATCGCAGTCAACTGATTCGATGACGCGCCCGGACCGTCTGCCCGCCGAACGCTACAACCTGCCGAACAACGAACGCCACCGTCTGGCGCTGCACTTTTCGAAGAACTGCATTGACTGGTGCTACGCGGGGCTCATCGCCGAGGGAGGTTCGCCGCGGCAGGCACGACATTACGCCTCGGCTGTCATTGATGGCGAAGACTTGCACGTGCTCTCGCGCTCCGGCGACGAACGCGCCGCCACAGCGCACGACGGCAACATGATCACGTTCCACACCGTGCGCAATTTTCGCCGGCTCGTTTATTAAAGGCTGAGGTTGATCCGTGGGAGTACGGCCTTCTTCACGCGGTTGCGCCGCGAACGATCAGGGCCACCAGGTTCCAGGCTACCAGGCACGCATAAGCGGCATTAGCCAGTTGTAGAATCCTCTGCCGCTTGCTCAGCCAGCAGAATGCGGCGAGTCCCAGCGCGAAGGTCTTGGCCACGATGAGCACTACCAGCGGTGACGTGACACCCATCAGGATTCGAAGCAGCGGGTTCGCCTCCTGCGCTCCATAGAGCAGGAACGCCAGTGTGGTAAGGATGTCCAGCGCCTGTAAGTACGAAAACTGGATCAGCAGGTTTGTCACACGCGCGTCCGCTAGGTGAAATCACCGATTTTGCTATCGGTAAGTTCCAGCATAGGGAGCGCGGGCCTGGAAGTAAATACTAAGGGGTAATGCTAAAAACCTTAGTACACGCGTACTAAGGAGCGCGCGTGATCGCGGCTTCTAGCTCTTCAGGCCGATGCTGTCCGTCCGGCCGGCGAGCGGGCGCACAACGGACCCTCCACAAACCCCCACGCCACTCTCTGCAAGCGCATGGAGCAGTCCTGCCAGGACCGAATACATCGTCTGCTCCGTGACAGCCTGCCGGCCCGGGAAACGGTAGTTCTCGGGGAGTTCCTTTGCGATCTGAAGCCGGATCGAGTTGGACAGTGTTCCCCCGTCACGGTCTTTCAGGTTCGCGATCGATATGGGGGTCTGCAGCACCGCTCCCGTCTGCCCGTCCACGTAAAACTGGCAACGGGAGAACCAGCCCAGATTCGCCGAATCGGCGGCGTCGAATAGTAGCAAGGGCGCCTTTCTGTCCTCCATTGACAGGTCGGCGACAAGGCTTCTTGGGTGTTCCTCCACCTTGCAGGCGAAACCGCATTGCTTCGCCACCCTCGTGACCAGTTCGGCTTCGAGTTCCAGAAAGAGATATTTTTGATTTCCTGCCTGTAGAACGTGCACTCTAATGCTATTCTAACTGCTCTCCGCTCAGCCCGGCGAGCGCTCTCTTGTAAGCGCTGTAATCCTCGCCGGAAAACAACACGAAAGTCACCAGAGTGACCGCCGATCGCTCACTTTCAAGGTATTCCGCGACCGTTTTCAGCGCGATCGGAGCTGCCCTCTCGATGGGATAGCCGTATGCCCCCGTACTGATGGAAGGAAAGCTGACAGTCGTGGCTCCCAGTTCATCCGCCAGTGTCAGACAGGTCTCGTAGCAGGATGCCAACAGATCAGGCTCGCCGTGCTTTCCATCGCGATAGACCGGTCCCACGGTATGAAGGACCCATCGCGCGGGAAGTTTGCCCGCCGTTGTTGGCACTGCGCCACCGGTTGGGCAACCGCCGGACCGGGCCCGGATCGCGTCCAGTTCCTGCATGATAGCCGGGCCGCCCGCGCGGTGGATTGCGCCGTCTACTCCGCCGCCGCCCCGGAGCCCCGAATTGGCCGCGTTCACGATCACGTCGGCCGCGACAGTGGTGATATCGCCGGTAACGAGCCGGATGATCTTGCCGTTCGACAGCTTCTTCATGCAGCTATCGTACTCGGTGGCAACGTCCCGTACCAGCGGATTGGCATCGAGCCTCGATCCGCGCTTTGCTGGACGCTGTCCCCATCCGGCTCGCTTCTGCTGAGGATCTAGAAGCTCAGGCGCGCCTGGAACTCGATACGCCTGTTGGCCGTTGCCGATCCGCCTCCACCCATTCCGCTGGATATGGCGTTCGAGGTGCCAAACAATGATGAACTCAAGTTCCCGACCGGGTTTGCGAGGTTCACATTATTCAATAAGTTACGTGCCGAAACCGAAAGCGTCAGGTTAAATCGCTTGCCTGTCGAACCTCCGCCGAACATTCCTCCCGGCCCGCCGCCCCCCGGTCCACCACCGCCAGGCCCGCCGCCGCCACGCATTCCACCGCCGCCCGGGCCGCCTCGCGGTCCACCAACGCCGCCCATCGGAGGAGGACCGCCCGGTCCGCCTTCCTGCGTCGCATCCGTCGCGGATTTCGCGATCGTGCCGAATCCGAACGTCCTGCTGACCCTGAGGTTCACGCTGAATTGGCCCGGACCCTCCGCGTAGTTCCGCGGGATGATCGTCTGGCCGGCTATCGGGTTGGTATCGAAGTCCCCGTACGCGGTTCTGACCACGCTTGACCGGGTCAGGTCGGTTGCGAAAGCCGGCCGGTCATTGTATACGGAGTCGCCGTTCAAATCTTTTCCGATCGTGATGTTGAACGGGCGTCCTGAGCTTGCCGTGATGAACGGGCTCATCTGCACTCCGAGCGGAGCCGAAATAGACCCGCCGATGAACATCCTGTGGCGCGTGTCAAAGCTCGCCCTGCCCCATTCGCCGCTCAGGTCGTATTGATTCGCGGGGAACCCGGAGGAACCGTCCGCGTTGCTCTCCGCCTTGCCGAGCATGTAGAAGCCGAACAGCCTTAGCTTCGGCCCCACCCGGGCGCTCAGGTTTGTGATGAGCTGGCTCTGCTTGAACATGCCGCTCGCTTCGTACAGGTACATGTCGCCGACGTCACCGTACGGATAGACGGCGCTGGAGGGATCGGCGGCATCATAGGTGCCCGTCAGTGGCGCGTTAATGTTTCGTGAGCGCAGAACCCTGAGACCCCGCGAGTAGGCATATGTCACCGACGCCGAAATGTTCTTCGGCAGTTGCCGCTCCAGGCTCAGCACGCTCTGCATCACGTATGGCGAACGGATTCCGTCATCGAGTACGCGGACCGCCGACGGAACAAGCCAGCTTGCCAGTTGCGACACTGACGGCACAGTTGGGTAGAAGTCCGGATTGATCACCACATACTGCAGTTGGTTGATGCCGTTTTGCCGGCGCTCAGCCAGCGTTAGGGATTCATCGACCCGGTCATAGAAGATCCCGGCGCCGCCTCGCAGAACGGTCCGGCTTTGCTTGCCGCCCAGACCCCACGCGAACCCGACGCGCGGCGCGAGATCCTTGTGGTCGCTGATGTTTGACTGATCCTCGTAGCGCAGGCCGAGGTTGATGGAGAAGTTCGGCCGCAGCCGCCAATCGTCCTGCACAAACAACCCGGCGTCGACCTGCGAGATATCCGCAAGCGGCTCGCCTCCATTGATCGAGAACTGGCTGGCGCCGCCGCCGAGAGCCCTGATCGTCGCGCTCGACCACCCATTCTGCAGGCCGAGCAGCGTCGTCCGATACGCCGCGAGCGAGTCAAACGTGTATCTTCCGTTGTAGTTTGACAGGGAGTAGTCTGTGTCACTGCCTCCCTTCAACCGCCCGCCGATCTTGACCATGTGCTTGCCCAGATTGAGGGAGGTCGAGTTGTAAAGCTCGAATCCGTTGGCCGTGCTGTATGAGTTCCCGACGCTCGCGCTGCCGCTCGTGAAGGCCTCCGGCACGGTAATCGCCACGGTGTTGCCCAGCACGGACTGCTCACTGCGTTGTCTGGTGAACTGAAAGCGCGTCTCTGTCACCGCGTGAGTGTTCCAGACGGACGTCTCTGTTGCCTGAATCGTGTGGAATTTGCTGGTGGAATCGTAAGCCCTGGATGGCAGGGAAAACTCGTCTACGCCCTCGTTATCCGTCTCACGCGACATGAAACTGTAGCGCGCAACCAGCGTATGGTTGGGTGACAGTTGATAGTCGTACCGGCCATTGAAGTGTGAGTTCTTCTGCGGGTTGACCAGAGTATTCGTGTAGGAGACCGTGTTGAATGCATCATCGAGGATGAGAGCATTCGTCACGGACGTCTCGTCTTGGGCCCGGCGGCTGTAATCGAGGAAGTAGGAAGACTTCTTTGTCAGAGGCCCACCGAGGCTCACATCGAACATCTTCGACTGATAGGAGGGCTTCTCCGCAGCGAACGGGTTGCGCGAGTTGAGCGCCGAGTCGCCGAAGTTGAAGAAAATCTGCCCGTGGAACTTGTCCGACCCGGGCTTTGTCAGGATTTCGATGCGCCCGAAACCGAGCCTGTCGAACTCCGCTGAAAAAGGATTCTGGTTGATTCGTATCTCGCGGATCGAGGACTTCGGAGGCAGGGAGGCGCCGCTGAACCCATCCACATAGATCTGGCCGCCATTCGGCCCGACCGAGGGGCCGGCTAGCGCCTGTAAGTCTTCCTCCAGGTCCTCCGGGTTGTCCGAGAGGCTGTCGAGGTCTTCTGTTTTCAGCACGATCGCGCCGACGTTGCTCGACGGATCAACATCCACCCGGCCCACATCCGAGACCGTGATGTTCTCCTTGGCGACTTCCAGCCGGAGCCGGACGTCGAGGGTCTGCACCGGACCGCTCGCGACCTGTACCTCGGTCTTTTCAAATAGAGCGAATCCCTGCGCGGTGGCTCGCAGCGTGTACGTCCCGGGCTGCAGCCCGTTGATTGTGTACCGTCCATCGACGCCGCTGGTCGCGGCCTTAATCTGTCCGGCGGCCCCGGTCACGGTGATCGTCGCCCCCGGAATCGCGGCGCCTGATGGGTCGGTGATCCTTCCCGCCATCGAGCCCGTTTGCGCACCTAGACGTGTCGCACTCAGGATCAGCATCAGCAACAGAACAACCTGAGATATATTCCTGAAAAGATTGGCTTTATTTATCATGACGATTCCTGGTAACAGTGCTTCGGCTGCTACTGCACATCCATTCCCATGTTCACGTTCAGGTTGAGGTTCCACGATCCGTTCACTTGGCGGTCGCCGTTTGACGCGGTAGTGAGCAGCGGCTCGATTCCTGACAGGAGCGTGATTGCCGTGATCTGCGCCGGGTCGGCTCCGCGCGTGCTCGCGACAGCGATGGCCTCACCCGGTTTCAAGTCTGCCAGCGTGATGGCTGGCATCCGGTCCATCATGGACTGCAAGTCGCGCGGGCGATCTCCCATCGCTCTGCCCGGGCCCCCGGACATCTGCGGCCGGTCACCCGCGGGGGCGTCGCCACGGAGGCTTGGCGGACGCTGTGCAACCGCCGGAACGCCCTGTGCTCCCGCACCGCCGGCACTTCTCGCCGCCAGCATCCGTGCTAGGAAGATCGGCATTTGCCGCAAGTTGGAATCCTTATTGACGTGCACGAGGATCTTCTTCTTGGATGTCAGGTCCAGCACTTGCGCTGTATTCTCCGTGGGATTAACCGATTCGACGGTAGCGGCGATTATCAGGAAGGACCCTGAGACAAGCTCTTCTGCCGTGATCCGCGTCCCATCCTCGCTTTTGATTCCCCGGGCTCTGACCTGGTCGCCGGCCTTGATCTCCTCAATGCGGCTCGGCTTGGCATCACTGAATTTCACCGAGTCCGGAGCGTAACGCCTCACGACGGCGTCTTTTGCCAGCGTGATAACCACCTTCTTAGATCCACTCAGGGAGTGCGACGTAATCGTGACCTCACCCGCGTCCGGCTTCACTTCGGAGACGATGCCGCCGGCTCCGCGCTTCTCCCAATCGGCGCGTTCCGCAGTGCGCTTCGTCTCGATATCCGACTTGGTCATGACGATGACCGAGACAGCGGTCATTGATTTCTCGTCCTCGGCGACCCGGCCGCGCGCCAGGACCCGGTCCCCGCTCTTCACTTCAGTCGCCTCTATCTTCGCGGCGCTTCGCAGGTCTCTTTCGCCTGGGGCCACCCGAAGGAATGCTGTCTTTTCGTCGAACCACACCACCAGGTCCGAGCCGGCATCAGTCTGCAACAGAATGTGTTTTGCCGTCAGGTCAATAACTTGCACAACCCCGATCGGGCGAACAGCCTTGGAAGGGGCCGCCGTTGGCGCCGTCTGCGCCCCTGCTGTCCATGCGGGAACAAGCATGAAAGCCAAAGCCAGAATCCACTGCCGTCTCTGAGTGAGTATCGAGTTCATTAGGTCCACATAGAGATAACGATTAGAAAGGGGGAAGGGTTATTCCAGTCTGGTAAAGACGGGGTAAAAGGTTATTTGCGTTTTCTTAACATTCTTAACAAGGATTTGAGACACACGGCCCCTGTAGATGGACCGTGTGTCTCGTTGTGCTTAAATCACAAGGAGTTGGAGGAAAATCCGTTGCTAGCAGGCTTGTGCGGTTTCTTGATCGAGGCAGAAGAAATACCCAATGCTTCTCACTGTGCGGATCAGATTACGTCTTCCGCCCAGCTTCTTTCGCAAATGACTGATATGGACGTCGATACACCGGTCGAACGGAGTCCAGTCCCGGTGATATAGCTCTCGTGCTACCTCACTCCGGGATACTGTCCGCCCCGCGTGCCGCACCAGAATCTCGAGGATCTGGTATTCCACGGAGGTTAAGGGAACGTCCTTTCCGTTGTGCCACGCCTGACGCGAGTTCGGATCAACCGTGACGCCGTTCACCTGCAGTTGCGGCTGCCGGCGTGCCTTGTGCTCCGTCGTTCGGCGAAGGACGGCGCGGATTCGTGCGGCAAGTTCGATGACGGAGCATTGGCGTGTCAGACAGTCGTCGGCGCCCGCTTCGAGGGCAGTGACCCGGTCCGCGACCTCGTCAGAGGTGCCTAGTACGATGACGGGAATGCTGATTTGCGCGAACGGCTGGTTCGGCATGTCGGCTGGGAATCCTATGGCGGCATCCAGCAACAGGAGATCGTGATTTCCTGAGCATGCCTCGATCAGTCCGCCCTCCAGATCACCGACCGTCTCCACACTCAGGCCTTGGCTTTGTAGGTAGTTCTGAATTTCCGCATTGGCAGTGCCATCATTTTGAACAAATAGGACTTTTGTCTTCGGAATTGTGGCGTCTACCGGCGCAGTGCCGGCCAGTTCGCTGTTCTGAGATATGCAAATCGTACTCATCTTCCGGCTCCTAAATGGCAGTGACGTCAAGGTTGGCTGGTTGGGAGACAGGGGGGGCTATAGTTTTACAAGAAGTTAACACTAGTTTAGTAATCGGGTACCTCATATCGCCTGTCCGTGCGTGCAGGGTGTGTGAATACAAGTATTTACAAGAAATTCGTTAACCGCTTCCCCTGTGGTCCCGTCTCGCAGGTTTAGGCCATCCGTGTTCTACCTTCACGACGAACCTGCTTGTCTGAGATTCGCGCTGGTTCAAGCGCTTGATGCGAACGAACTACGAGACCTCGATGGCTGTTGGCGGACGGCGGAGTCGATCCGCCGCGGGCGGCCGCTCGTTATCGACGTTAGTCGATTGATTTCAATAGACGAACGCACGGAGGCCCTACTGCGCCGTTTCAGTGAAGCGGGCGCTTCCATCCTCCACGGAGTGAAGGACCGGCCAAGGCCGGCTAAGTGCGGCGGGTTCGCCCGGGCCTGGGCATTGCTAAGCCGGGCAAGAGCTTAAGCGATCCGTCTGATCCCACAGGTCGCCCTTCCGGGCCGCTTGACACTACACCGCTATAACGTTTGTGCTAAGATCGTGATGCCAGGTAACCCGGAGCAGTACGGGTCCGTCTGGAATTAGGTATGTGCTTAAGGCGAAGTCGGCCATTGGTTAGCAATCGGTCTCTCCATTACGTCGCAGGGTCGATTTCGGAACGTCCCTAGATTGTGCCAAAGCACATCGTAAAGCCTGCAAATCGGGGTAGGACGGCAGTGAACGAATGACTGCTCACCGCGCGCCGGCGCAGGCACAATCAATCAAGAAGGTGGAACTCATGTTGAAGCCACGATTCCAAACGACGAAGAATGTCGCACGTGCCCTGATGCTGTTCGTGTTGTGCGTATTTAGCATCTGGGCCCAAGAAAAGGCAAAGCCGAAAGCGGCTGAAGAAGTATCCGAACCGTTCTACAAGCGCGTCTCTTTCGGGTTGCGCGGCGGTAGCGTCATCGGCGGTCTCGAAAACGAACAGACCTCGGTCACTGCTACAACGTCGGTCGACCCCGCGATCAAAGAGACCATGTATACGAACAGAGCCTCCGCGGGCTACACGGTTGGCCCCACAATTCAAGTGAAACTGAGAGAGAACATCGGGCTCAACGTTGACTTCCTGTACAAGCGCTTCGGCTACGATGCCGGCATGGACGGCACGACCCAGGAAGAAGACGAAGACGGTGAGTACACAGTTTGGGGATGGACAGAGAAAACGCGGGCGACGTATTGGGATATCCCGGTTCTCGCGCGTTACTATTGGAACGCGACGGAAGAGGGCGGTTTGCGTGCCTTCTTCACCGGCGGTCCGACCTTCCGCTCAGTGTCGGGAATCGAAACTGACTCCGAGACGATCAAAGCGCACAAGACCGATGACGATCAGTTGAGCGACACGTCCTCGGTGCCCATCAGCGCAAATAAGAAGTCTCTGATCGGCGCTACGGTGGGTTTCGGGCTCCAACTCCGCGATGACGTCGGTTTCAAGATTGAATTCGAGGCTCGCTATACCCGTTGGTCCGGTAGAACCTTTGATCGGACTGCCACGAGCATTGGCGGTCTGACTTTGGCGAACACGAATCAGGTCGAAGTCCTCCTCGGATTCACGTTCTAGAGTTGCTGAGAAGCGGGGACCGGCACAATACGGGACGCTTGTTGTACGCAAATCGAGTTTCATCATGCGAGACCGATCCAGTCTTTTGTCCCCGCTCTTTAGGTGGCTTTGTGGTTAGACCTCTGGAGGTGTCAGCGTGTCCGCGCTGAAGATTCTACGTTTTCTCGCGTTGCCAATTTGCTCCGCTCTGCTGTGTGCTCAGGATACGGCGTCGCTCGCCGGTGTCGTGACGGATCCGAGCAACGCCGTCGTGCAAGGTGCGATGGTGACGCTTGTCGAGACGAATCGCGGCACGATTCGGCACACGTTTACGGATGCGGTCGGCAAGTACGCATTTGACGGGCTGATGCCCGGAAACTACGGCCTCGAGTTCTCAAAAACGGGGTTCAGTAAGCTGACTTATGAAACCGTCCGGATCAGTATTCGCGACCGCCAGTGGTTTCCCGTGCGCCTCCAGATCGCGCCGGTCGAATCGGCCTCTGTGACTGTAACGGCCCAAGTGGCCGGAGTCTCCTCGGATGCATCGACCGGTACGACTGTCGAAAGTGATTTTGCGAAAACCCTCCCGCTGAATTCCCGCGACTTGCTGTCAATCGTCAGGATGACGCCGGGACTCACCAGTGCGGGCCCAGGCGGTTTCAATACGAATGGATTGCGATCCAACACCAACTACATCACCGTGGACGGTGTGAGTGCCGGAGGCATAATGATGGGCGGAGGCCCCGGTGGCGGTCCTGGCGGCCCAGGCGGTCCGGGTGGCCCTCCGGGAGGCGGCGGTCCCCCTCCGGGCGGTGGCGGCGGCATGATCTCCCTGGATGCGATGGAGGACGTGCGCGTGCAGACCTCGACGTTTGCTCCTGAGTTTGGACGAACGCCGGGTGCACAGATCTCTGTCACAAGCCGCGGTGGCGGAAACTCTTTTCATGGTTCTCTGTTTGAATACGCCCGCAATACGAGGTTCAACGCGAACGACTGGTTCGGAAACACGATCGGATTGTCTCGCGGCGCCACGCGGTACAACAATTTCGGCGGCGTGGTTGGCGGTCCCATTCTAAGGAACAAGACGTATTTCTTCGCATCCTATGAAGGGACGCGGGCAATGTTTCCGAGCACGATCCTCACCAACGTGCCGAGCGTATCGATTCGGGAAACAACGGATGCTGATATCCTCCCGTTCGTAAATGGTTTCCCGCTTCCGAATGGCCCGGCTCTGACGAGTGACTCCGGGCGTTACTCGGCGGTATTCTCCACCCCCTCGCGATCGGATTCCGCCAGCCTGCGTATCGACCACAAACTTAGCGATCGGGTCATGATGTTCGGCAGGTATAGCGTGTCGCCGAACCGGAATGAATTCCGTGGCGACATTTCGCCGAACGTTATCTCCACATCGAACAGCCGTTCCCATAGCGGCCTTCTTTCGGTGGTGTGGATCGCCACTCCCAACACAACGAATGATTTTCGGTTGAATTACGCCCGCTCGAAGAGTACCTCCTACGCGACGATGGATTCGATGGGTGGCGCTGTTCCCCTGCCCAGTGCGACCGTCTTTCCGTCCGGTATCGACACGACGAACGGACAGTTTTCGCTCAATGTGCAAGGCGTCGGCGGCTATTCGATTGCGCAGCGGATGAGGAGTGTCCAGGACCAGATGAACGTCGTCGACAACGTGACGAGCGTGAAGGGCAGTCATCAGTTGAAGTTCGGGCTCGACATGCGGCGTCAGGCGCCGACGATCTACAACACGCCTTACAGCCTGATGTACAACTTCAACGGGATTTCGGAGGACTCGGACTCCTTGACCCGCGGCAGGGTGACGTCATCGATGGCGAGTTCCAGCGAGGGCGCCGTCTATCCGCTGTTCATGAACTTCTCCATGTACGGACAGGACACATGGTCGCTGACGAGGCGAGCCACTGTGACGTATGGTCTCCGCTGGGATGTGAACCCGGCGCCCACTGTCCGGCGTGGATCTCCGCCGATCGGGCTCACGGGATCTTCCAGCGCCGGCTATGCGATCTCGCGCTTCAATCCGCTTTATTACACGCGCTGGCGGGACATCGCTCCCCGGGTGGGTTTGGCCTACCAGATGGATACGACTCCGGGGCAGGAGATGGTGTTCCGGGCCGGCCTTGGCAGGTTCCACGACGTGGGCTATGGAAATACCGCGATGGTCTTCATCGGCGCTCCTTATTCGGCGCAGGAAATCCATAGCGGCGTGTCGTTCCCAGTTAGGGACGAGTTCATAACTGCTCCTGCGTTGCCTGCTTTGAAGCCTTACGGCCGCGTCAGCGCCGCCACGCCAACGTTGAGGTCGCCATCAATCTATCAGTGGAATCTCTCCGTCGAGCGTATGTTCCCTCACGTCGGGGCATTGGCTGTGTCTTACGTTGGCACCTCGGGCAAGGACCTGCTGCAGATGGAAGGTTCCGCCCAGTACACCGACGATTACGACATGCTGGAACTCACGACGAACGGTGGTTCGTCGAGGTATAACGGCCTCCAGGTTCAACTCACACGAAGGATGTCCAAGAATTTCCTGACACAGTTCAGTTACACCATCGGCCACGCTACCGACACGGCGTCGAACGACTCGGCGCGAGGCGGCGCCTTCGTAACCCTGGATACGGGCACCTTGGGAGACGCCGACTATGATGTTCGCCACACGCTGAGTTTTTCCGGCTCCGTGCTGATCCCGTCCCCGAAGCCCCGTCCGCTGAAGGTGATTTTGGGCGACTGGTGGATGGATTGGGTCATGAGCGCACGCTCGGCTACGCCATTCAGCGTTCAGGGCGTCACCGAGGATACCAGCGGCGCGGACGAGACGGCTGACCCCAACGATAACGACGACGACTTTGAAGGTATGTTCGCCTTCGGCCGTCCGAATCTTACCGGCGAGCAGGTTTGGTTTCCAAACGTTCATGCTCCGGGTGGGCGTTCGCTCAACCCGGACGCATTTGAGATGCCGGATGAGTTCGCGCAGGGCGACCTCGGGCGAAACGTGTTGCGCGGATTCCCGATGTTCCAGTTGGATCTTTCGCTCCGGCGTCAGATTCCCGTCGGTGAACGCTTGCGCCTTCAGATTGGGGCACAGGCAATCAACGTGTTCAACCATCCCAATTTCTCGAACCCGTCGATGAATACGGGCGCGAACATGGCGAGTCCTGAATTCGGCGTTTCAACGCGCATGTTGTCCAACGGAGGAATGGGTGCGATGCAAAACGGCGGGCCGCGTTCATTCCAAATGAATCTGCGGCTGGAGTTCTGATTTCCGCATGCGACACTCGCCTGAGAATATCGAGCAGGGCGTCCCGGCCCGCAGACTCATTCGACTGGAGGTAGACGTGAACCGTAATCATGCGGGCGCCAAGGTGTGGTGGGCCAGGTGTGCCGCTGCTGCGGCGTTGTTCGGTGGCCTTGTTGTGACTGTACCTGCACTCTATGGGCAGGCGGCTCCGGCTGCATCCCAGCCTGCGGCACAGACGGCCGCGCAGAAGCAGCCAACCGCGGAGCAGCCTGCAGCCCAACAGCCCGAGTTGAAGCAGCCCCAACTCAAACCTCCGGCAGTTGCCCCGCTGGATTTCGGGCAGCGGCGGTGGGCAATCGGCGGGCGCGCCGGCTTCATGTTTACAGACCTGATGACGGGCACCGGCATCGGGACATCGCAATCCGACCCGCCTGTAATCTCATCGACGCAGAGTGTTTCCAGGTCGAGCGCACTTGTGGGCGGCGGGACTGTGCAATTCTCCTTCACGAAGCGGCTCACGCTTGTAGCCGATGTGCTCTATCGGAAGGCCTCGTTTACCACTGGCTATAGCCTGACGCAAGGTGAGGACGACGAGGATACTTCGGACGACGAACGCGACAAAACCAGCATGTACTCGCAGACGCACGCCGATCTGTGGGACGTCCCGATCATGTTGCGTTACACCGATCTTCCGCGTGGATCTCGGGCCCGCAGCTTCTTCGGCGCCGGAATCGCGTATCGCCGGGTTGGCCGGATCCACTCCTTCACGGAGTACACCTACGATTACGGCTACACGGAGGACGACATTACGGCCGAAGATGAAACCCCTGCGGTTCCGGAAAGAAAGAGTGTCTTCGGAATCGTGGCGGGTGTTGGTGTCGAAGTTAAGGCAGCCGGTGGGCTGAAGATCACGCCTGAAGTGCGTTACACGCACTGGATGAACCGTAACTTCGTCAGTTCCACGGTACAGAATACGAAGTATCAGCTCGAGTTCATCCTCGGCCTTACATTCTAACTTCCGGTTCCGATCAGCCGGCGAACTTGTAGCCGAG
>JBDKSR010000056.1:0-9016 GCA_039680545.1 Bryobacteraceae bacterium
CGCCGGCCGTATTCACACGCCACCAGCTAATCACCAGGGAGAACGTCGACCACTATTACCCGAATGACGCAATGGTCCTGCCGGAGCACATCGACGCGCAATTGCTCCGAGGGCATTGATGATCCGGTCTCTCAGCCTGCCGGAACCGGTTTTCTCAAGCCAGCAGCAGGACGGCGTGATGGCCGATGCGTTCGATGTGAACGTCGAGTACCGGCCCTTTGATCTTCCACTCGACGCCTTTTGCACCGATGAACTTAACGGTTGTGGCGTTCGACTTCAGTCGATCGAGATGAACACGCAGGCGGATCGGGCCGACCTCAGGCCGGGGCGTGCCCCATGCGGCCGCCACCAGACCGTTATAGTGATTTACCAGCGAGATGACGTGGCCCTTCGGCCCCCCGAGTTCACCGTCCTGCCGTCCCAGCACCACCTGAACGCCGCCCGGCGTTTCGCTCTCGATGATCAGCGGCGCGGCGTACTTCTTCACCGCCCGGGCAACCGTGTACTTGAGCCAGGTGTCATCCCGTTGCAGGATCTCCATGCCGATGGGGGCGCCGATGTACATGACTTGCCCCCGGTCCACACGGTTCAGCGTGATGAGCGGCTTGCCGGTGCGCGGCCCGAAGTGGGTGTACGGGGTTTCGCCGTCCGTGTAGACTTCCGGGGTCCGCTCCGCAGCCGCGTAGGCGAGTTCAGCGAGCGGCTGTGCCGTCGTGCAGGCGACCTCCACGACCGGCGTAAGAAAAAGCATGGGGTACTTGGGTGCGTCACCGCGCAGTTCCTCGCCGAGCCAGCAGAAGTTGGCCTGGCTCGATGGCGACATGCGCTCGAAGCGGACGCCGAGCAGACGGCTCCATCCAAAGTCAGGCAGGTGCTGAGCATTGGCGTCACACAGGGAAGTTTCGTTGGTCACGAGCAGGAAGCCGCCGGCTTCGACCCAGGCGCGAAGTTTTTCGAGCAATTCAGGCTTTGGGTGGATCGCGTTACCAACAAGCAAAGCGCGATACTTTGAGGGCTGTAGCCGCTCCGTATCGATCACGTCAAAGTGGATGCCGGCTTCAAGTAAGGCATGGTGGAGACCAGTAGCCTCCTGACGGATGGGCGTGCCGCGGGTTCCCTTCTGGGGCAGCAGCACCAGTTCCGAAGACGGATCGTAGACGATGGCCACATCCGGAACGCTGCGCAATCCGGCCAGCCACGGTGATCTTTCCTTCACTGCGGCAAAAGGAGCGGACAGGTTACGCATCTCATCGGCCTGGAAGGTGCCGTTGGGCAACGGGTTCACACCGACCGAGAGGCGGCCGTTGTGCGCGGCCACCACCGCTGCGCTGGTCTCGAGATACGAGGACGGAATCAGATTCCAGGCCGCCCACGTACCGATAGCCGTGCCCGGCTGCATTCTACTGAAACCGCCGTAAGAGTGAACTTGGTAGGGGTGATCGAGCGCCCACATGGACTTGGCCTTGAAGCTGATCTCGCGATGCGGCTTAGCTTCCGAAGAGTTGAAGGTAATCAGTCGGCGTACATCCTCGGGAGTGGAGTTGAGCGTATCAAAAAAGCCGGCGCCGTTTGAACCGAGCCAGATGCGCGGGTCGATGGCGCGCGCAGCATTACAGGCGTCGCGCAGAATCGCCACACGGGCCTGATGGCCGAACCGGTTGAGGCGGAAGCGGAGTGCCGGGTCGTCCGTGGCCGCCGGTTGTTCTTCGCCGTAAGCCTTCTTGTAAGCGGCGCGGCAGTGCGGGCAAAAACAGGCCCTGCGAGGATCGAAACTGCCCACTGCATAGGCATTCGGAGCGCCGACCAGGTCAAACCAGAGGCCCTCGGGGCGGAGGGCTGAGACCATCTGGCGGATCTCATCGAGCACCATATCCCGCCACGGCGACCGCACGCACATCCAGGGGTAAGCACCGAAGGCGATCTGCGGCTTGCCATCGGCATCCAGGCAGCACCACTCGGGGCGGTGCTTCGCCATCCAGTTGTCGAGGCCGATGTTGTAATAAGCGACAAAGCCGATACCGGCTGTGCGGGCGGCTTCCCGGGTGGGGGTCATCCAGTCGCGTGCGCAGGGGCGACCGCTGAGTGGGATCATGGCATGGCCCATCTCGTTTTTGCCCTTCATCTCGATGATGCCGACGCCGGCCTGGCGGCAAAGCTCGACATACGACTTGGCGTCCCAGTACTTGCCGTGATCGGCGCTCCATTCGGGCAGTTGCACCATCGTGTGGATGGCGGTGAGGCGACTACGGGGGTCGATGACGGCGTTGTCAGCCGACACAAGACTCGTGGCGGCAACTCCGGCAGCGGTTATTGGGATGAAATCTCTTCGTCGCATGTTTTCTTCCTGTTCTGATGAGAACCGTCCGGCGCACTGGGGCCTTAATGAACCCAATGGCGCCGCGAATCATCCGGTGGTGACCGGCGGCCATGTTACTGACGAGAGCGTCAACGCGATTCGGACCGGTATCGTTGTAAAAGGGCCCGCTATCTTTCATGCTGTGTCGCGTTCAGCTCACGATTCACATTCGCATCGTACTTCATCTCCCGGGCGTGCGTCAGTGTGCCATTGGTTTCCTGCGTGCTGCAGGCTAAGTACTGATGCCGGCTCCCGGCAAAGATCAACATATTGTTACTCTGTAGTGGATGACGCGCTTCCTGCTTGTTCTTGCCATCGCCGGTATGGCAGCGGCTGCCGACCCGGCGGACCCGTTTCGAAGCTACCTGGAAGGATTGGCACAGCACCGGCTTGAAGCCCGCCGGCAAGAGGTATCCCAACTCAAGACACGAGAGGAATGGGACCAGCGTCGCGCGGTGATGCGTCAGCGCTTCCTCGAAATGATCGGCGGACTGCCGGAGGAACGGACGCCGCTGAACCTGCGCAAGACCGGCACGCTCGACCGCGGCTCCTATCGGGTGGAAAAGATAATCTTCGAGAGCCAGCCGGGGTTCTACGTCACCGGAAACCTGTACGTCCCGCAGACCGGCTCCGGGCCCTATCCGGCGGTACTTCAGCCGACCGGTCACAGCACCACCGCAAAGAACAGGGCCTTCTACCAGATGCTGGCCATCGGCCTGGCAAAGCAGGGCTTCGTAGTGCTCACCTATGACCCCATCGGGCAGGGCGAGCGGCGGCTGTTTTTCGACCGGGACCTCGAAGATTCGAAGGTCGGTTCGACGACGGTGGAGCACACCATGGTGGGCATACGCTGCGTGCTCGGCGGCGAGAGCATGGCGCGTACGATGATCTGGGACGGCATGCGGGCGGTCGATGTACTGGCAGCGATGCCGCAAGTAGATCGCGAACGGATCGGTGTCACCGGCTGCTCGGGCGGCGGAACGCTCACCGTCTATTTGGCAGCGCTCGATGGCCGCCTTAAGGCGGCGGCGCCTTCCTGCTATGTAACCTCCTGGGAGGACCAGCTAAAGGGGACCGGACCGCAGGACGCCGAGCAACAGTTCCCGCTCCAACTGGCGAACGGCTTCGACCATGGTGACCTGGTGGCCCTGGCAGCGCCCATCCCCTACCTGATTGGCTCGACGGACCAGGATTTCTTCCCGCTGGAAGGTGCACGGAGGACCTTTGAGGCGGCTAGGGCGGTGTGGAAGCTCTATGGGGCCGAGAACAAGATCGGTTGGTTCCACGAGCCCGGCCCGCACGGTGTCTACAAGGCAGGCCGTGAGAGCATTTACGGCTGGATGCGGCAGTGGCTTCGAGGCGAGCAACCGGCGCCTGTCAGCGAACCGGAGATCGTTCCCGAGTATGAGGAAGATTTGAACTGCACATCGACCGGACAGGTGACGACGTCACTTGGAGGCGAGGGCCTGAGTGCGCAACTCGCGCGGAGGTTTGCGGGCCGCGTGCCACAGCGTCCGGCGTTGCGCACGGATGCGGATCTGAACGCGCTCCGCGAACAGATGCGCGAACGGGTGCTCAAGATGACCCGTTTCCAGCCGTCCACAGTCAGGCTGGACGTGCAGGAGGAAGGCGAACAATTCTCGTTCCTCAGCGACGAGGGTTTGCGCGTCCCGGCTACGCTGAAGCCTTCGGCTGGAGAATCTCAGCGTGCCCGCCTGGCAATCTACGTCAGCCAGAAGGGCGGTCGCAGCGAGACGCGAGAGCTAGAAGCGTTGAGCAAGCTGGGCTACCGCGTGCTGGCGATCGACGTTTCGGGGACCGGCGCACTGTATTCCAAATGGGCCACCTATTCCGAGTCGTGGTTTGGCCAGGACAAGACGACGTGGCTGGCGGTTATGCTGGGGCATACAGTCGTCGGGCTCGAGATCCGGGACATCCTCCGCGCTGTCGAGGCGCTTCATGAAAAGGGCTTAATGCCGGCCGAGGGTCTCACCGGCATCGGGCGCGGCACGGCGGCAATAGCACTATTGCACGCGGCGCTCATCGAACCGCGAATCACGCGCCTGGTGCTGGAAGATATGCCCGGTTCCTATCGTGCGATTGCGGCGGCGCCGATCCACAGGCGGATTTTCGAAGGTGTAGTGCCCGGTGTGTTAGGCCAGTATGATCTGCCGGATCTCGCGGCAGTTGTCTCGCCGCGCCCGGTGACACTGGTGAACACCCGTACACCCAGTGGAGCGAGGATGTTCCGAAAAGACGTCCAGGAGGAGTACCGCTATGCCGCAGAAGCGGCGAAGGCGGCAGGCGGGTCCTTCAGTATCCGGTTGCGCGAAGAGAAAGCGGAACTCGTCGACGCCGTGCCGGAGTTGCGCTGAGAACTAATCCCGACCTGCGCGGCCTAACTGGTGGTTTGGAGCGATCCTGACCACCATCAGAACCGATGGATCGTGCCGAGCCGCACTCTATCAGAATCCTCCGAATAGTATTCTGTCAGGAAAACCCTATAATCGCGGGTGTAAGGAGGAAGGCCGTGCAGACCAAGATCCCAAGCCTTATCATCATGTTGGCTTTGGCGACCGGAAGCGCGGTTCAGGCCGCCAGCGACCAGTACTGGGGTGACAGCTACCTGTTCTTCTCCGTGGACAAACTGGACGAGGCTACCATCGCCGATTTTTTCACTTTTGGCGGAGGTGCTGACGCATTGATTTACAAAGGTCTTGGTGTCAACGTCGACCTCGGGTACCAGTTTGTTCGTAACGATTTCGCGAGTGGAGTCGGCCTCACCTCGTTCGACGGTTGTTACCATTTCGTCAACCGTGCCAAGCCGGCCAAACTGGTCCCTTACGTCGTTGCCGGGTATGCCATCGCCTTTCGTAGCGGGCATGTGAACCTGTTCAACTACGGCGCAGGCGTCAATTATTGGTTCAGCCGCCACGTAGGCTTCCGTGGCGAAATCCGCGACTACCGCGCCCACCGCTATGATTGGGGCGTCGGGTTCCGCCTCGGGTTGGCTTTCCGTTAGCAGCCGCCGCCGGGGCCATACGATTTCCTGGAACGCCTGGCGTCCGCGACATACAACCAAAGGGGACACCGGAAGTCAGAGTTGTGTAGATTAAATTCTGTAAACTAAACTAGGTCGGCTGATCCTCCGCGTGGACGAACCCAGTGAGGAGCCGGGTCGGAGTGAGGTCCGCCGGCGAATTCCCCCATTCCCCGGCCGAACGAACAAGCTCGCAGCCGTTTACGGGGTTCGATGCGTTCAGGTTAGCATGGCATAGCGTGGTGCTTAACATGGTCACTTTAGGTCTGTCGTTACTTCTGGCGTTGTCTGCGGGAGCACAAGCCGCCGCTGGTCCGTTTGATAATTGCTCGATTGGCACAGTGGAACGCGGGACGGCCGCTCTGCGTTGTGAGGGCGGAGCTGAAATCCGCCTGCAGCCCGTCACCGCGGACATGTTGCGGGTCCGCACTTCGGCCGATGGTAGTTTCCCTCAGCCGCTCACGGTTCGATGGGGATTCGTGCGCGATGACTGGCCGGCCGTCCCCTTCCGCACTCGCAAGACGTCTGAGGCGTTATGGATCGACACCGCGACCCTGCGGATCAAGGCGGAGTTGCATCCCTTCCGGCTCACGGTCTATGACCGCGCCGGCCTTACCATTTTCGAGGACAACGGGCCGACGACTCCCAACGCTTCGAGCGGCGATGTGCATCACGTCAAAATGGCGGACGGAGAGCATTTCTATGGGCTTGGATTTCAGCGCATGGCTTTCGACGTGCGTGGCCGCAAGCTGCAGTGGTGGCGCGCCTTCCGATCGAGCGAAGCCACCGTTCCGTTCTTCATGAGTACCCGAGGCTACGGCTTTTATTCCAACAACACATTCCGCCACGTCTTCGACTTTACCGGCAAAGACTCGTACACGGTCGCAACCGACGGCGGACGGCAGGACTACTACATCATCCATGGGCCGGATTTTCGGCAGATTCTCGACCGGTACACAGCGCTGACCGGCAAACCGTTGCTTGCTCCGATGTGGGCGTTAGGCATCGGCTATGAGTGCCGCTACCTGGAGGAACAGAGCGGGGTTGTGGGACTTGGCCAAGGCTTCCGTAAGCATGACATTCCGATCGACTGGATTGGGCTGGAACCGGGATGGGAAGAGGTCACCTACAGCATGAAGTGGAAGTGGAGTCCGAAGCGCTTCCCGAATCCCGACAAGATGATCCAGGACCTGGCGGCGCTCGGCATCAAGATGGGATTGTGGGAATCGGGCGCGGCTCCCAAGACCGGCTACACCGATGAGGCAGTACGGAAGCAATGGTATAGCCCGCGTATCGAGGCGGCTATCCGCAAGGGGATCAAGTTCTTCAAGCAGGACGACCCCTACCCGCGCATGATCAGCAGCCAGGAGTGGCTGCCAGCGGAGATGAACAGTGCCTTGGGTGGATCGGGAGTTTTCAGTGCCGCGGAAATGAACAACACCACCAACTCGCTTTACAGTGAGACGGCAATGCGCGAATATACGCGCGTTACGGGCGAGCGCGCGATGATCATGTTCAACGGTTACAACTCCTCCATCGCATCCCACCGCTGGCCATTCACATGGGAGGCCGATTTCCCTCTGGGCGTAGGTGCGCTTAGCGCCAGCTTGTCAGGGCACTCGCTGGTCAGCACGAGGGACCGGAACGAGGCGCCGGATGGCATCCATCTGGGTTACCTGGCCCCGTTCAGCTATCTGGAGTCCTGGGCCTATTACAAAGAACCGTGGCTTTACTCGGATCGGCTGCTCGATATGAACCGCTTCTATGTGAAGCTGCGTTACAGGCTCATGCCGTACCTGTATGCGTCACTGCACCAATCGGCCACGTCTGGTCTGCCGGTGATGCGCCCGATGGTTCTCGAATTCCAGAAGGACCCGGAAACGCATACTCTGGCCTCGCAGTTCCTCCTGGGTGATTCATTGCTGGTTGCCTCGGCGAGTTCGACCATCACAAGCGGATCTGAGACCGCCACCGGGCTGATAAGGGATGTGGCAGTACAACCCCGTCCGAAGGTCTATCTACCGAAAGGACGCTGGTACGATTTCTGGACCTGCAAAGCAGTGGAGAGCCAGGGCGAGTGGAGGGAAAGTACATGGCCGTCCATCGCTGGCGGGCCTCTCTGGGTGCGTGGCGGCGCTATCATCCCCATGGGGCAGGTCACGTCCTACGCCGGGCAGGAGCCCCTCGAAGTGTTGCATCTGGACGTATATCCTTCTGGCACATCAACTTACACGGCCTACGAAGATGACGGCCGAACCTACGACTACCAGAAGGGGGCCGTTGCCGCCACTAAGTTCCGCTCGGTCGAGCGGCCCGGTGGGCTAACCTTTGCCATCGGCGCGCGCCAAGGGGACTACAAAGGCATGCCCAAGCGGCGCAGTTACCTGCTGAGCGTGCATACGCGGCTCATGCCGACATCAGTGGCTGTCTCAGGGCACCGTCTGCCGGCGGTCCGCTCAAAGGGTGACCTGCTGTACGTTGCGGGACGGTCGGGGTGGTTCTACGATCCCGAGGCTGGGACGCTCTGGGTCAAGCCGGAATCCGGGTGGCGCTACGACTACGATTCGCGTGGCGCAGCCAAGGACCCGGATCGCGATACTGTTTACTGGAACGAATCGGCCGCGCCATCCGGTAAGGCGATGGACATCACGATTGCGCTCTCGAAACCGGTCGCCGCGCCGAAGCCGGTCTTCGGACCCGCGACTACTCTGGCGCTCGAGACCGAACACCACACGCTGATCGCAGACGGCACGAGCACGTCTGCCGTCAAAGTGACTGTGCTTGATGCGGTAGGACGGACGGTTCGGGATGCCCGTCTCCCGGTACAGATTGAAGCTGAAGGGGAAGCGACGCTCGGATGCGGTTCCCGCGTCTGCCAGGTCGAGACTTCGGATGGGATAGCTACGACGACCCTGACATCCACGTTGAAGACCGGCCGCGTGAGCATCCGGGCAACAACCGCCCAATTGAAGCAGGGAGAGGCCTCCGTGGAGTCCGTACGCGGCACGATCCGGCTGCAGGCGAGCCCACCCGAGCGCGTCAAGCTCGTGTCAGACGGCTCCTGGCTGCCGTTGCGGGTGAACTTGTACGCCACCATCGAGTACGGCGGCGCCACTGTGAAGTCGGCAAACACGAAACTGCGGCTGCACATTACGGGCGGGTCCGGCAAGGTTCCCACGGACCGGGAAGTCCGTGCCGATGAAGGTATCGGAGTGTTCCCGACTGTGCAATTCGAGATGCCGCCGAAGTACGTGATGCATGTAAGCGGCGACGGGCTGGAACCAGCACAGATCCCAATCTACTGAGCGATCGAGCCGGAAGGGTGTGCCACGCTCTTCCGGCTTCCGTATTCCAGCGGGATGCAGAAATTCGGCCCGCCGGCCAAACAAAAGCTGTGTACTCATGCAGAGCACATGGAAGGCCGGTATAACGACAGCACAATCAATTCGATAGAACAAATCTTGTGGTACTCTGGCATCACACTGTCTTGGCCACTGGTGAGCCATGCTTCCACTGATCCTGGCAGCCACCTTTGTCTTCTCCCTGCACTGTGCCGCCAGCACCCAGGCAGGTGATTCCGTCATTGAAGAACTGACAGAGCTTCAGTCAATCCAGTCCCG
>JBDKSR010000057.1:0-2768 GCA_039680545.1 Bryobacteraceae bacterium
TGCGGAGCATCGACGCTCTGGTCGGACCGTTTTTCCAGCTTGGTGTCTTCCCAATTCGACAGCGAGAAGTTTTGGGCGTTCAGCACACTGGTCTCGGTAAGGTTCTTGCCGATTCCGTAGCTGGCCAAAAAGCTCAGCCCGTTCGACATGCGCTTGGTGACCTTCACCTGCATGCCGTGGTACTGCTGCCGTCCGATCGGCACGCTGCCTAGCTTCATTGACGAGAACTGCGGGTAGGCATACCATAATGTGGACTGCGTGATAGTCGAGCCGTTCAACGAACTGTTGTTGGGGATCAGACCAGCCATCGGGTTCGCCACTTTCTTGGTGTAGTATGCGGTGTCGATTGCCCCGGTAGATGTACGCACGCCCAGTTTGTCGGCCGGAATGTAATTCAGGTTGTCGAAAGTAATCGGCAGCTTGCGGCCCGTATTGCCGGAGTACCCGATCTCGAACAGGAAATCACCGGGGAGTTCCCGCTGAATGTCGAACGAGTACTGGTGCGAGTACGGCAAGGGACGGTCCAGGAAATTCGCGGTCACACTCTCTCCGAGGAAACTGCCGGCGCCCTGGCTGGAGCCGATTGGGTTGAGCAGTGTCCCGCCGTAACTGGCGTATGTATTCGCGATTGATATGCCTGGATACGGAGTCAGACTGTCGAGTGAGGTGACAGCATTGGTCGTGCGGCCGAAACCACCAGTCCAACCGTTTTCGTCCTGGCCCAGATAGTACAAGCCATAGCCACCGCGTAACACCCATTTGTCGCAGAGGCGATACGCCAGGCCCACGCGCGGCTGCCAGTTATTCTTGTCCAACTGGAACGCTTCGCGCGGCTGGCCGTCCACACCGGCGAAGAGCACCTTGCCCTTTAGGTTCAGACCTGAAACCGAGGCGGCAATCGGACTCGCGGCGTCGAAGTCGAGGCCCAACACGTTGCGGTCGAAGCGCTCGTAGTTTGCCGTCTCCATGTCCCACCGGAGACCAAAGTTGAGAGTCAGGTTCGGCATGATCTTCCAGTCGTCATGGATGAACCCTGCGTAGTAGTAATGTGTGTACGCCGGGTCAACGTTCTTATCCACATACGCGCTGCTCGGGACACCGAGCAACATGCTGGCAAGCGAGTTGCCGGAAACCGCGTCGGCCTTGCTGGCGTTCGCCTGGGTCCACCCCTTCGTAAAGCTCCAGTTACCGGAGGGGTAGCCGCGTCCGTTTTCGTTCCGGTTGTACTTCCTGGCTTCCGCTCCGACTTTGATGAAGTGTTTCCCCACAACAACGTTCAAGTTGGGCTGCATGCTGTAGGTATCCATGGCTGCCGGGCCGTAAGCATCCGCGCCAAGCGCCTGATAGCCATCCAGGTTAAACCGTGGGAACTGGTACTTGAGGAACTGGCCCGCCAGATCCTTTCCGATACCGAGTTTTGTCGGATCGAAGTTGGCCCCAAGGGTGCTGCCGCCCGCTTCTTCCCACCGGCTCAAGCCGAAACGCAGGTCGAACGTCATCGTCGGCGAGATGGTCGACGTCCAATCCATACTGATATTGCGGCCGTTGCGAAGCAGCGGGGCGTTGCCGGTCGGCTCGGCGGGATTGTCCATTCCGAAAGTGATTCCGCGGTACTCCTGGAACGGGTTCTCGCTGTAACGGAAGTACACGTTGTTGTTCTGGTTAACCGCGAGATCCGTGCGGCCGACGAACTGGTCAAAACTGGCGATCCATTGAGACGGATAGATGTAATTGTTGTTATGCGCTGGGCCGTCACCTGCACTTCTTGGCGACGGGTAGTAGGCGAGCACAGCCTTCGCCACCGGGTCGATCGAAGCGGACGGAATGGTATTGTTCGCGATCGGCGTGCGCAAACCGTTGGATTGCGTGCTCCACGGATCGTAGAGCGTGATCTGCGCTCCCGAGTTGTTGTACAACGTACTGAAGTCGCCGGTCCGCCATGCATCCAGAGGAACCGTTGTGCTGCCTGGGTCCGCCGAACGCTGCCGCATGCTTTCCCAGGACAGCATCCAGAATGCACGGTTCTTTCCGTTGAAGACCTTCGGGATGTAGATGGGACCCGACGCCTGCGCGCCAAACTGATTGATGTGGTTCGGCGGCCTCTTTGTTCCGGCCTTGTTCAGTTCGCTTTGGTTGGCGTTCAATTTATCGTTTTGGAAATACTCGAACGCCGTCCCGTGGAATTCGTTGCCGCCACCTTTGGTGACGATGGTGATGACACCGCCGCCTGTACGCCCATACTGAGCGTCGTACGTGCTCGTCTGCACCTTAAACTCTTGCACTGACTCGGTCGTCGGAACGCCGATGACGGTGCGGTTGCCGCGGACGTTGCTGATGCCGTCCATCAGCACTTCGTTCTCTTTCTCTCGGCCGCCGTTGATGGAGACTCCCGACGTGCCGCCGATGTCGAAGGAACGCAGATAGCGCCAGTCGCCGCTTTTCGTTACGCCGGCAGTCGCCCAGGCGATCTGGAAGGGATTGCGGCCTTGCGTCGGGATGTTCTCGACTAGTTCGTTGGCCAGCGTCTGCGACCGGGAAGCGGTCTCCGTTTGCAACTGGGATACCGAATCCGAAATCGTGACACTCTGGGCCAACTCACCGAGTTCGAGAGTCACGTCAACGCGAGCACGATTCTGCGCCTGGAGTAGGATATTCTCGCGCAAGTAGCGCTTGAATCCTGCCTTCTCGACCGCCAGTTTGTACTGGCCAGGCGCCAAGAACGGCGTTACATAGTTACCGGTCTCGTTTGTCTGAGACGAAACCGCGAC
>JBDKSR010000058.1:0-7201 GCA_039680545.1 Bryobacteraceae bacterium
TCTCTATGAGCGGATCTTCGTTACCGCGTCACCGTCATACGAAGAGACTCTGCCGACGATTGCCAATCCGGCCTCTCTGCGGCAACAGGAAGGTAAGCAGGTCATCTGGACGGTCACCGCGCCCTCGACGTTCCAGTCCGACCACGAGCGATGCCGGAAGATCCGCGCCTATGGCCTGGACAAGATCATGCAGCACAGCCACGAAGTGACGTGGCGCGACGAAGCCGACAGCTTCACCGACCGGATCAAGGCCGCGCCGCAGAAGGGCGGAGACGCGATGCTGCAGTGGTACATCCGTGTGCAGAAGGGCCTCGGTTGGACACAGGGCGTTTACACCAACTACACCGACTTCGCTCCAGTGAATACGAACTGGAGTCCGGACCACGTACAGCGCATGCCGGACGGAGAGTGGCGCCGGGCCTGGGCGCGCAACTATGCGCTCAAACCCGCCAAGGCCGTCGAATTTGACGAGTACTACGCGCAGCGTATCAAGGCGAAGTTCGACAACATGATGTCGTACACCGATGTCCACACGGCCGTCGCGCCCTGGAATTACTGCGACTACGACTCGCGCGTGCCGGGAGCCGGAACACTGGCCGCCACGTTCTATGCTTACGGGCAGCTTTTGCTCAACGATCAGCGGACATACGGCCCCGCGCAATCCGAAGCGACCTATCAGTGGCTGTACGCCGGCCTCGAATCCGGCAGCTACGGCTGGGTTTACACCGACGTCAATTTGCTGACGCATCCGCTCGACGTCTCGTTCCAGTTGCATAAGATTCACCCTCTAGAATGCGACCACGGAATGGGGTACACGCATTACTACCTCGACAAACTGGACCCGAAGTGGAAGGAGTCGCCGAAGAAGCGGGAGTATGTAGACCTGTTCCTGGCGACGACCATCGGCTACGGCAACATGGGCTGGCTCGTAAACGACTGGGGTCTCGACGATCAGTTCGGCATCGAAGCAATGACCCGGTCGTATTACATGATGCAGCAGCTTCAGCAGCAGTACGCGTTCGTGCGACCCAAGGTAATCGAGTACGCCGGCCGCGATGGCCGCATGTTGACTGCCAGCCAGGCACATGCAAGCGGAGCAATCGAAGATTCCCGCCTGCACGTTGAGTACGAGAACGGCACGCAGGTGTACGTGAACCGCGCCAAAGAAGGCAATTGGACGGTGAAAGACGGAAGCGGGCAGTTCATTGAGTTGCCGCCTTCGGGCTGGCTGGTCTACAACTCGGCAAGCGGCTTCCGTGAGATTTCGGCCAACGTTTCCGGACGCAGGGTCGACCACGTCAAGGCCGCGGAGTACGAGTTTCTGGACGGCCGCGGGCAGTGGACGGAGAACGGCTCGCTGGGCTCGACAGGCAGCGTTGCGAAACGCCAGCGCGCCTCCGGAGTGGTCGAACTGACGGACCTCTATGGGAACGACCGGATCGCGTTCCGGGCCGACGGTTCTGGGGTGCTGGTTGCCTACGACCCCGAGGGAAAGAGTCTCGGCAACGTCAACGTAACATCGCCGCACTCCGGCTGGATCGAATTTCGCACGATCCCGAATGGCCGGACGTACGTGTTTGCAGCGAAGTAAGTAGTTCCCGGGCGGCGCGCTCGCGCCGCCCGTCCCATCCTTAGAAAGCCGCCAACAACCTCTCGTGGATCGCCCGGAATTCCCTGGGCTCTCGCACGTAATCGACGAACGTTCTGACGGCCTCGTTCGCGATCCGTTGGGCGAGAGCGTGATCCTTCTTATCGAGTTCCGTTAAAAGCCCGAAGTCCTCTATACCCTCGCGCATCTGCTCCAGCCGGATCGAACTGTAAAGCGAACGTCCTGCGCGGTTGGGATACGTGATATACGCGTCGCCTGGCGGCAGGTAGGTACGCCCTTCATTGATGACAGGCTGCGTATCCTTTATCGGGTCCGGGCCCCAATGGTTGCCGCCCCAATGCAGGAATCCGCGGAAATCCCACTTGTAGTTGATCCAGTGCAGGAGCCGAACCTTGGTGAGCGACGTGTCGATGAAACGGTTCGGATATGCACCGCGCGGCGCGAGACAGGTGTAAAACCACAATTCGCCGCCATCTTCGGTGACGTGCTTCCGCAGCAAGTCCATCTTGGCGTCGAAGGTGCCGAGTTGCGGAACCCAGATGTCGACCGTCTTCTTCATGAAGGTGACGTCCTGCTTCAGCCCGACCGGCTCGATGGTTCGCACGCCCGGCATCAGGCGGCGCACCTTCGCAGCCGCGTCGAGGAACGCTTTAACTTCCCACTGATTCGGCTCGTCCAGTATCCCTTGGAGGTACTTCGTGGTCCAGCCGCGCTCCTGCAGCCGCGCATAGAGCGCGGGAAGAAAGCTATCGAGGAAGCGCTGCGCACGAGGGTCGTCGTACGGCAGACTTTGCAGCACCGGCTTTCCGCCTTCGATCACCCACGCTTGCGTCATGATCGGAGCATCACGCCGCCTCTCGCGCGACAGCAGGTTCCCGCCCTCGATGTAGCCCCTGACTCCCGCCGCTTCGAAGGTTTCGACGAATCGCTCGAAGTTACTGAAGTCGTAACGCAATGCGCCGCCTGCCACTTCCGCGCTTGTCTGTGCGATGGGGTTCGTGCCGATCGAGTTCTGGTAGTAGCCCGCCAGGAAATGAGCGTGGTTGGCGATCAGGCGCCACCATGATGAGGAGTAACGCGTACAACTGAAGAATTGCTCGACTTGGCGATCGCCAAACCCGAAGTGATTCGTCACTGCCAATGGAATTCGCTCGGGTACGGTCGCCTTGCGCACGATCAGAGTGTAGGGAACCGTCACCAGAGTGCCGGTGCCCTGCCGGAGGCGCAACTGTCCCTCGTACTCACCCGGTTCCTGTGACTTCGGAACATGGATTGTGACCCAGATGGACCGTGTCTGGTTCTTCCGCACGGTGATGGGAAAGTCGGTGAGCAGAGCATCAGGAAACAGAGCCGGGGCCTTTCGCAACAGTTCCCCGTCCGGCGTGTCCTGCGTGTTGCTCGTAACCACCACGTATTCCACCCATCGCACGCGGGTCTTTTCAATCGGTGCGCCGGGACCTCTGAGCGGCAGCGCATCGACGAAGAGATCGCCAACGGCCTGATTCGAGCGCAGGGCAAGTTGGATGCTCACATTGGAATTCCGGGCACACGAAAACGCGGCCTTCTCAAGCCGCCCTTTGCCAACCGGGTCATCCGGGAAGACCTTCGTGAGAGAGTCGACAAACCAGTACTCGATTCCGGAGCCGCCGCTGCAACCGCTGAGAAGCGCCAGGAGAATCGTCAAAGCCCAAAAGAATACGGGAAAGTTCGTTCTTCGCATCTGAGTCGTCCTCCTTTTCAAAACGCTTCAAGGAGCTGCCGGCGCAGCGCCCGGAATTTGCTTACGTCGCGCACGTAATCGTTGACATGAGGAATAGCGGCCTTGGCGAGTTCGTCAGCCTTGGCGCGATCCTTCACGGCCAGTGTTGAGAGCAACTCGTAGTCTTCGATCCCCTCCAGCATCGCCTCAAGCCGGATCGAGCTGAGCACGGATCGTTTCTCCCGGTTCGGATAAACTATGGCGTTGTCACCCGCGGGCAACAAGGTGTCGTTGTCATTGATCACGAGTTGCACGTTGTCAAATGGCCTCGGTCCCCACGAGCTACCGCCCCAATGCAGGAACCCCGTAAGGTCGTAGCGATAGTTGAACCAATGGAGAAGCTGCGTCTTGATCAGGGGCAGATCCGTAAAGCGATTGAGATAGCGACCCTGCGGGCCGATGCAGGTATAGAACCAGACCTGGCCACCCTTTTCCACGTGCTTGCGAAGCGTTTCGAATTGCTCGTCGAAACTGCTGAGAACCGGCACCCAGATGTCACAGACATCAGCGAAGAAGCTGATGTCCTGATCGAGGCCCACAGCGTCGATGGTGGGGATTCCGGGAAGGTTCCGATGGATGATCTTGGAATACTTGTTGTAGACCGGAGCTTCCCTGCCATGCGGCTCATCGTGTACGTGCTGGATGTAGCGTTTCTCCCATCCCTTCTCTTTCAGGTGCGCGTAGAGCGCCGAAAGGAACGTATTGAGATACTGCTCGGCACGAGGGTCGTCGGGATCGAGAGCCTTCCCCACCACCTTGCCGCCTTCCACGACATTCGACGGAACAATCATCGGCGCCGCGAAACTGCCGCTGCGGCCCAATAGGTGTCCGCCCTCGATCGTGCCAACAACTCCCGCCCGCTGGAACGTCTCCACCCACTTGTCGAAAAGTGAGAAATCGTAGCGGATCCCCCCACCCACAACCGAAGGTTTCGCCAGACTCGTGACCGGCGTGAGGATCACGTTCTGCTTGTGCGCCGCGAGCACGCGGCCGACGTTGTACAGCAATTCCCAATGGGCGTCGCTGTCCGCTTCGATTCCGTAATGCGTCTGCAAATCCCGGGTACCAAAACCGTAACTGAAATTGAGCCAGTTGGTTACTTTCAGCTTTTGCTCGACCGGGACACCAGCCTTGGTCACACGGATCATGAAAGGCATCGACTTCAGGACACGGTCGCCGGTGACGAAACTGACTTCGCCCTGATAGTCCCCCGGTTCCGCGTCCACCGGTGCGTACACCGTGATCCAAACAGGCTGTGTAGCCTCCGGTTTCAGATCGAACGGGAAACTTTCAAACAGGGGATCGGGGAACAAAGCCGGCGCCTGGCGGGCCACCTCATCGAACGGGGTGCCAGGGGGATTCGAGCCCACAGGCACATAGCCCACCCAACGGACCTCCGCGTCGAGCTTCTGGCCCGCGCGTACGGGAGCTTTCAGTTCGGCCTTCAGTTGTTTGACCCCTGAGCCGGCACGAAGAGCAACCTGGACATTGACGTGGCCATTCCGCGCCACGAGCCAGGTTCTGCCGGACAATTCGTTGGTTCCCGGCTTGTCGTCCGGAAACACCTTGATCAGCGAATCCACATACCAGGCGCGTAACGAGGAGCCGTTTCCGCACCCGGACATGATGAGCGATCCGAAGATCAGAGAACTAACTAGCAGCTTGGATCTTTGCATTGCCGTGCGTTCCGCCCGGCCCGTTATATCACAGGAGGCGGTGCGCGGGACGCCTTCCTGCACGCGCCGCGGACGGGCATATTATGGAGACTATGCGTCCACTCTCGATGCGCTCGCGCCGTGCGTTCCCGGCTCTCTTTGCCTTGTTGGCTCTTTTGACCCTCGCCTCGGCGTCTTTGGCGCAGGAAGGCTTTCACCTGCGCCCGAACGACACCGTGGTCTTCTATGGCGACAGCATCACGAACCAGCTTCTGTACACGACATTCACCGAGACGTTCGTTGTTACACGCTATCCGCAAATGCCCGTGCGGTTCGTTCACTCGGGCTGGGGTGGCGATCGTGTTTCGGGCGGCGGCGGCGGCAAGATCGACGAGCGGTTGCGCCGCGACGTGCTCGCCTACAAACCTACCGTGATGACGATCATGCTTGGCATGAACGACGGTCGCGTGCGCCCCTTTGACGAAGCAATCTTCAACGAGTTCGCATCCGGCTATCAGCACATCATCAAGACGATGAAGGAGGCGGTGCCGAAGCTCCGGATCACGGTGATCCAACCCTCGCCTTTCGATGATGTTACGCGTAAGCCCGGTTTCCGCGGCGGCTACAACAAGGTCCTCATCCGTTATGGAGAGTTCGTGAAGGGAATGGCCAAGCCCAACAACATGCTCGTCGCGGACATGAATACTCCTGTTGTGGAAGCGCTCCGCAAGGCGAAAGCGACGAATCGCGATCTGGCCCAACGCATCATCCCGGACCGTGTGCACCCAGGGCCCGGCGGACACTTGCTGATGGCCGAAGCGCTTTTGAAGGCATGGGGAGCAACGCCGCTCGTGACCGCCGTGGAGATTGATGCCGCATCGAATAAGGTTGTGCTGACCGACAACACTTCCGTTGCAGGCCTGACGGCCGGAAAGACCATTTCCTGGACGCAGAACGACCGCTCACTGCCCATGCCCGTGAACGTGAAGGATCAGGTTATCGCACTGACGGTGCGGTCCTCGGACTTCATGGAGTCGATGAACCAGGAGACGCTCAAGGTCACCGGCCTGCAGCCGGGCAAGTACGCGTTGAAGATCAACGGCGAGGCGATTGGGACTTTCGACGCGACGCTGCTCGGACGAGGTATCAACCTGGCGGAGTTCGATACACCGATGGCAAAGCAGGCAGCCGCCGTTCACGAACTGACGATCAAGCGCACGGGTGTCCATCAGGCACGGTGGCGCCAGTTCCAAGTCCCGTTGCAGGACGACAACCTGCCTCAGGTACAGCCGATTCTCGAAATCCTCGATGAACTGGATACGGAACTACAGGCCCGGCAACGCGCCGCCGCACAGCCGCGCGCGTGCAACTATGAGCTGACCCAGGAGTAAGAGCCGGCTTCACGGACCTGAATTGTTCTCCAGTCAGCCGCCTGCTATCTTGGGAAGCAACTGGAGCAACCATGGGTTCGTACAATCGCATTCCCGTACCGTCCGAAGGTTCGCCGATTGAAGTCAAAAACGGCAAGTTTTTGGTTCCCGACAACCCAGTTCTTCCTTTTATTGAGGGAGACGGCACCGGCCCCGACATCTGGCGCGCCGCTCGAACCGTGTTCGACGCCGCCGTGGCACGCGCCTACGGCGGGCGGAGGCGGATCGTTTGGTATGAGATCTTCGCAGGGGAGAAAGCGTTCAACCAGTTCGGCAGTTGGCTCCCTAACGACACGCTGGAGGCCATAAAGCGCTTCCACATCGCCATTAAGGGGCCGCTGACAACCCCCGTCGGGGGTGGGATACGCAGCCTGAACGTCACGTTGCGGCAGTTGCTGTCCCTTTACGTGTGCATGCGGCCTGTGAGGTATTTCGCGGGCGTACCGTCACCGATGAAGAACCCGGAAAAGCTGAACGTGGTGATCTTCCGGGAGAACACGGAAGACGTCTACGCGGGCATCGAGTGGAAGCAGGGGACGCCGGAAGCCGCAAAGGTCATCGATTTCCTGAACGGCGAGATGGGTACGAAGATCCGGCCCGATTCGGGAATTGGAATCAAGCCAATGAGCGTCAGTGGATCCAAGCGCTTGATCCGGCGCGCCATCCAATACGCCCTTGAGACCGGCAAGCGCAGCGTCACCCTCGTCCATAAGGGGAACATTATGAAGTTCACCGAGGGCGCCTTCCG
>JBDKSR010000059.1:0-8019 GCA_039680545.1 Bryobacteraceae bacterium
ACCTTCCCGTCCATCAAATCGATACAGGGGATGATCATGATCGCCTCACCGGTATCCCATGACGCTCCAGATGCTCCTTCAAAGAGTCCACGGTGTAGGTCTCGTAATGAAAAATCGATGCGGCTAGCGCGGCGTCGGCCTCTCCCTCGGTCAGCACGCGCACGAAATCCTCGGGACGGCCCGCCCCTCCGGAGGCGATCACGGGAATGTGTGTCGCGCGGGAAACGGCTCTCGTCAGCTCGCAATCGAAGCCCTGTTGCACGCCGTCGGTGTCCATCGATGTGAGGAGTATCTCGCCGGCTCCCAGTGCTTCGCCGCGCGCGGCCCACTCGACCGCGTCAATCCCTTCGTCCACGCGGCCGCCACGTGTGTAAACGTTCCACGCGGATTCCGCTCTGTGCTTCGCGTCGATTGCGAGTACCACTGCTTGTGCGCCGAATTCCTCGCTCAATTCGGTGATCAACTCGGGGCGGTGGACAGCGGCCGTGTTCACGCTCACCTTGTCGGCGCCAGCCAGAATTATGCGGCGGGCATCAGCGACCGAGCGAATGCCTCCGCCAACCGTGAGGGGTATGAATACCTTACGAGCGGTACGGGCGACGACGTCGACCATTGTGTCGCGTTCGTCGCTCGAAGCCGTGATGTCGAGAAATACCAACTCGTCCGCACCCTGCTGGTTATAGCGGTCCGCGAGTTCCACCGGGTCACCCGCATCACGCAGGTTCACGAAGTTGATTCCCTTAACGACGCGTCCGGCGGTCACGTCCAGGCAGGGGATGATCCGTTTAGCGAGCATCGGCCGTCATCTCCACAAAATTCTTCATGATCGCGAGTCCCAGCGGCCCCGATTTCTCCGGGTGGAACTGCACGCCGAAGAGGTTGCCGTGTTCGAGCACGGCGGTGTATCTGATTCCAGTGTACGTGCATGCCGCAGCGGTCGCTTCAACAATCGGCGCATAGTAGCTGTGGGCGAAGTAGAGATACGGCTTCTCGCCGAGACCCGCGAACAGTCTGGATTTCCGTGCGATTTCCAGATCGTGCCAGCCCATGTGCGGCACTCGGGCGTCCTTCGGAAAGCGCCGTACGGTTTCCGGGATCACGCCCAGCCCAGCAAGGCCGGGTGCTTCTTCGCTACAGGAGAAGAGCGCCTGCAAGCCCAGGCAGATTCCAAGAAACGGCACCCCGGCATGGATGCGCTCCAAGAACTTGCCACGGACACCGGCTGCATCAAGAGCGCGTATCATCTGCCCGAAGTGGCCGACGCCCGGGAAAATGATCTTGGAGGCCCGATCGAGCCCATCGGCATCGCGCACAATCGTGTACGGTGCGCCGACCTCTGCCAGCGTGTTTTCCACTGAACGAAGATTGCCCGCGCCGTAGTCGAAAATGGCGATCATAGAAGTCCCTTGGTCGAAGGCAGTTCGCCGCGCAGACGCTGGTCCTTCGAGCAGGCGAATTTCATGGCCCGTGCGAAGCACTTGAATACGGCTTCTACCTTGTGGTGATTCGACCGGCCATACATCACCTTCACGTGCAGATTTCCGCCCACCTGATTCGCGAATCCTGCGAAGAAGTCTTCGAGAAGCTCCGCCTGCAGGTCGCCGACCAGCCGGACCTTGACCAGATCCTTATACACGAGTGCAGGCCGCCCGCCGAGATCGAGCGCCACCACCGCCAGCGTCTCGTCCATTGGCATAACGAAATAGCCGGCGCGATTGATGCCCCGGCGGTCCCCAAGCGCCTGGTGAAAGAGTTGGCCGAGAACGATGCCGGCATCTTCGACAGTGTGGTGCTGATCCACGTCAAGATCGCCCGTGGCGTGCAGTTTCAAGTCGAAACCGCCGTGCTTGGCGAACAACTCGAGCATGTGATCGAGGAAGCGGACTCCGGTCGAAATCTCGTACCGCCCGTGTCCCTCGATGCGAAGGCTGCCACGGATCTGCGTTTCCCGCGTGATGCGTTCGATGGTGGAGGATCTCACAAGACACTCTCCAATTGGTTGATATCTTCGAGCACGGCCAAAGCATTTTCGGCCTCGAACAAGGCCACGAGTTCGGCGCGGCGGGAGTTCTCCGGGGCGGCGATGCCGATGAATGGAACCCCGGCGGCACTGGCGCTACGGGCGTCATCAATCGTGTCGCCGACATACCAGAGTCCGGGCGCTCCCGTCTCCCTGGCAATCTTCAGCAGGCCCTCGGGTGCGGGCTTACCGCGGCTCACGTCTTCCGCGCCGATGATGGGATCGAATGAAAGGCTTCCCGCGAATCGATCGAGCGTGACACGCGCCTCGCTTCGATCCCTGCCTGTAAAAATCGCCAGCCTGTAACGGGTGGCGAGTTGTTCGAGGAGTCCCGGCTTGGCGATCCAGCGCTCCTGCAGAATCAGGCCGTTGTCGCCATTACCGAAAAAGAACTGCTGGAATTGCGTCACCACGGTGTCGTAGCTGACTTTCACGCCAAAGTCCTGGATGATCTTGTGCGAAAGCGCCCAGTCGTTGTTCCATCCTCCGGCATTCTTGAGGTCCTGAATGAACTCGTGGCTGACTTCGCGGCCCGTGAAATGCCGTACCGTCTGACGGATCGTCTCACGGTACGACGCGGTCACGTCAACCAGCACACCGTCCATGTCGAAGACTAGAACGTTGGAGGGCATTACCAGAGCTCCTCGATGGCAGCGAGAAACCGCCGGATCTGCTCCCGTGTGCCGACCGTTACGCGCACGCATCCGGGAAGTTCATAGCTGCGGTCCCGGATGAGCACGCCTCTCTCTCGCAGCCGGTCGCGAATCTCGATGGCGCGATCGCCGGCGCGGAAGAGCACGAAGTTCGCCTCACTGCGGTAGTAGGAAATGCCGATCCGGTCGAAGCCCTCGTAGAGCAGGTCCCGGGCGGCCAGCGCCTCGGTGACGTAGTTCGAGACGTACTCCGTATCCCGAATGGCCTCGCGCGCGGCCAGCGCCGCCAGCATGTTCACGCTATATGGCGACTGCGCTTTGTGCAGATAGCCGATGTTCGTAGCCTGAGAAAACACGCACCCGAATCGCATCGCCGCCATGCCGAATACCTTCGAGAACGTGCGGCTCACAAAGAGGTTCGGAAAACGCGGGACCAGATCGAGCGCCGTCACGCGTTGAAACTCGTAATACGCCTCATCGATCAGGACGGCGGCGTTCGGCGCCCTCTCGAGAATGCGTATGATGCCGTCGTGGGAGAGGCCGGTGCCGGTCGGATTGTTCGGGTTGGCAATGAGGATCGCACGCGTCGAAGGCCGAATAGCCTTGAGCAGTTCTTCCAGCGGAAACTCGAGAGTGTCCGTGCGATAACTGACCTCTCGGATCGATCCGCCCGCGACCTCGGCATAGAAACGGTACATCGCGTAAGACGGACGCAACAACAGCACGTCGTCATCGTCGTCTACGTACGTGTTGATGATGACCTGGATCGCCTCGTCGGTGCCGTTCGCGAATAGAAGTTGGTCCTCAGGCACACCGAAAAACGCGGCCAACTCCTTCTTGGCCTCGACGTACTCGGGGTAGATGGCGAGCTGGTCTTCGCTCAGCTTGCGCTTCAGAAACTCGACAACGCGCGGCGAGCAACCCACCGTGTTCTCGTTAAAGTCGAGGCGCATCTTCCCGGCCCGCCCTCCAGTGGGCGGTGAGTACGGCGCCATCCGCAGCACGGCGGCGCGCGGGGCGAGGACGCCTGCGGGGACTTCCCTATCTCTGTTCACGAATTCGCACCTCCACGGACCGCGCATGCGCTTCGAGACCCTCGGCTCGGGCGAGGGTCGTAATGGCAGGGGTCAATTTGCCGAGCGACGCGGCGTCAAGTTCCTGTACGGAAATCACTCTCACAAAGTCGGCTGCAGAGAGCCCGGCGCGAACGCGGGCCGCCCCGGACGTCGGAAGGACGTGGTTCGGGCCGGAAGCGTAATCGCCCGCCGCTTCAGGGCTGTACGGGCCGACAAACACGCCGCCCGCCGCAGTCACCAGCTTCAGCAGAGAGCGATCCGGAATGCTCAGGTGTTCGGGGGCGAAGCGGTTGGATATTTCCATCGCGCGCTCTAGCGATTTCACGATGATGATCGCGCCGTTCTTCCGAATCGACTCGGAGGCAGTCGGCGCGGTCGGCAGGCTTTCCAATTGGCGTTCGATCTCCTTGGCGACGGATGTGGCCAGCTTTCGGGATGTCGTGAGGAGAATCGCCGATGCATCGGTGTCGTGCTCGGCCTGCGCCAGCATATCGGCGGCGAGCACTCGCGGGTCGCCATCCACCGAAACGATGAGGATCTCCGTTGGGCCCGCGATGAAATCGATCCCAACCTCCCCCGCCAGGAGTTTCTTTGCTGCCGCGACATAGATGTTGCCCGGTCCGACGATCCGGTCTACCTTGGGCACCGTGTCCGTCCCAAATGCAAATGCCGCGATAGCGTGCGCGCCACCCATACGGTATACAGCGCGTGCTTTCAGAAAATGCGCGATGCCGAGAATCTCGGGAGATGGCCGCGGGGAAGCGACCACGCAGCACTTGACACCCGCCACCTGCGCCGGGATCAGGGTCATCAATAACGTCGACGGAAGGGGGTAACGGCCCGAAGGCACATAGGCCGCCATCGCGTCGAGAGGCCGTATGATCTGGCTCGTGCGATGCCCTTGATGCATCCGGGTCGCTCGGGCGACAGGCACCTGTAAGCGCGCGTAGTCCCGGATATTCCGTGAAGCGACGCGAACTGCGCTCCGGAATCCCGACGGCAGCGCACGATACGCTGCCTCTAAATCCTCCGAAGCGACCTGGACGGTCTTGCGTCCCCGTTCCAGGCCATCGAAGCGGCGTGCGTATTCGACGAGCGCGCGATCGCCGCGACGGCGCACGGCGTCGAGAATCGGGGCAACAATCTGCTCCGCCTCGGCGAGGCGCGCCCGGCGCCGATCGAGGAACGCACCGGACTGTTTGTCGTCGATGATCCGAATCATAGGGAAAGTCTCCGCCCGAGGCTACAGAACGATCTTGTTCAGCGGATACTCGACGATGCCCTGGCCGCCGGCCTCCTTGAGCCTCGGAATGATGGAGCGCACGGTGGATTCGTCGAGAATCGTGTTAACTGCCAGCCACTCTTCGTCACTCAACGTCGAGATCGTGGGCTTTTTCAGCGCCGGTAGGACCTTAAGGACGGCGGCGAGATCGTCGCGCCGGACGTTGAGCATCAGCCCCACCTTGTCGAGCGCATTGATGGCGCTGTTGAGCAGCATGCGAATGTCTTCGAGCTTGCGCCGCTTCCACTCGTCCTTCCAGGAATCGATGTTGGCGATGAGTTGCGTGTTCGATTCAAGCACGGTTTCGATAATACGGAGTTTATTGGCGCGGAGCGACGAACCAGTCTCCGTGACTTCGACGATCGCGTCCGCGAGTTCCGGCGGCTTCACCTCGGTGGCGCCCCAACTGAACTCGACTCGCGCGGTGACTCCATTCGTAGCCAGATACCGGCGCGTCGCGTTGACGAGTTCGGTGGCGATGACTTTGCCCGCGAGATCCTTGACGCTGTGGAACGGCGAAGCCTCCGGCGCGGCCAGCACCCAGCGCACCTTGCCGAAACTCTGCTTGGCGTAAATCAGATCGGCGACGGTCTCGACCTTCGCTTCCGTCTCCATGACCCAATCGTGGCCGGTAAGCCCCGCGTCAAGTACGCCGTCCTCAACGTAACGCGCCATCTCCTGGGCCCGGATGAGCATGCACTCGATTTCGGGGTCGTCGATCGAAGGGAAGTAGGAGCGGCTGGTAGTTGTGATGTTGAACCCTGCCCGGCGGAACAGGTCGATCGTCGCCTTTTCCAGGCTGCCTTTTGGAATGCCGAGCTTCAGTGTCATTTACTGCCTCCGTATACCTGCTTCGGATCGTAAACCGGGGCTTCGGATTCTATCCATTGCCCATCCCGAAGCGTCCGATAGAAACAACTTTGATAACCGTTGTGGCAAACGCCCGGACCGAGCGCCTCCACCTTAATCAGTAAGGTGTCCTGATCGCAGTCGGTGGCGATCTCCTTGACGACCAATCGGTGGCCGGAGGTCTCGCCCTTAAGCCAGAGCTTGTTCCGCGAGCGGCTGTAAAACGTTGCATAGCCGGTTTCGACAGTCTTGCGGAATGCCTCCTCGTTCATAAAGCCGAGCATGAGTACGCGGCCTGTTGCCTGGTCCTGAATAATGGCCGGCAGCAGGCCGCCGAGCTTAGCAAAATCGAGATCCATACCCGTACCAACAAAAAAGCCCGCCTAACCTCCGGCGGGCTTCCTTCCTCTATATTCGTTTCGAAGATTCTTACAAGTAAGCCCGTCGCACGAGATGTGCCCGATGGTGGTGGTGATGGCTAGCGACGGACAGGTTCAACATGGAAATATCAGTATACCAGACAACTATGCCGCTTTGTGCTGATTTAGGGGAGTTTTTCGCCGGGTGGCCATCGATTTGTGGTAATTCGGCCTATAATTCCCTTAGCATTGCGGACAGGAGGTCGGTATGGCTGCGGATCTTGGGGCCGCCCTACGGGAAAAACTGAACCGCCGGCGGGCGCTGGTGGTTCCGGGGTGTCACGACGCGCTCAGCGCCCGTATCATCGAGGCGGCTGGATTCGAGGCGATTCAGGTCAGCGGGTTCGGGCTGGCGGGAAGCCTGCTGGCGAAGCCGGATGTGGGACTGGTCGAGATGAAAGACGTCCTCGATCATACCTGGCGCATCGTTCGCGCCGTCCAAATCCCCGTGATGGCCGACATCGACACGGGTGGCGGGAACGCCTTGAATGCCGCCGACATCACCGAACGGCTGATTGCGATGGGGGTCGCTGGGGTCAACATTGAGGACCAGGTTTTCCCGAAGCGGTGTGGCCACATGGAGGGGAAACAGGTCATCGGCGCCGACGAGATGGCCGGAAAGGTACGCGCGATGGCGGACGCACGGAAACGTTTGGGTTCCGGCATCGTCATCAATGCCCGCACGGACGCCTGCGCAGTGTATGGACTCGATGAGGCCATACGCCGGGCGAATCTCTATCTCGAGGCCGGCGCGGACATGGCCTTCCTCGATGGCATACGCACACGCGCCGACATCGGACGGGCAGCGGTCGAGGTCAAGGGCCTCCTCTCAGTGAACCTGATGGACGCTGTTACCGGCGTCAAGACAGAACTAATCCCTATCCCGGAACTCGCACGGATGGGGATTGCGCGCGTCAGCATCCCGGTGGCCTCCATTTTTGTGGCGCACAAAGCCCTCATGGATTTCTTCACCGCGCTGCATGCCTCGCCGACAGGCCTCCTGGCCGGTGAGACGCAACGGTTGTCGAGCTTCGCCGAGTACACCGGCTTTGTCGGACTGACAGAGTACCGGCGGCAGGAAAACGAGTACCTGCCAAAAGCTACACTCGATCAAAAATACGTTACACGCTAAGGAGCCGATTCATGCCTATGACGCTTGCCGAGAAGATCCTCGCCCGCGCGTCCGGGCGCTCTCGGGTTTCACCCGACGAGATTGTTGTCGCCAATGTGGATCTGGCGATGTCACACGAGAATGCGGACCTTGTTCGCAAGAGTTTCCGTGAAATCGGCGTCGCCCGTGTTTGGGACCCTGAGAAAATTGTCATTATCCTCGATCACCGCGTTCCGGCTGAATCGGAGAAGACGGCTGCGACACACAAGGCGATTCGGGAGTTCGTGGCCGAGCAGGGCATTCGCAACTTTTATGATGTGGGACGAGGCGGTATCTGCCACCAGGTGCTTGCCGAGAGAGGGCACGTCAAGCCGGGCATGGTGGTGGTCGGGACCGATTCCCATACGACTACGCACGGAGCTTTCGGCGCGTTCGCCGCGGGCATCGGCGCGACCGAGATGGCGGGTGTCTGGGTCGAAGGGCGGTTGTGGTTCAAAGTACCGTCCACGATCCGGATCAACGTGCGCGGTGAACTGCGCCCCTGGATTTCCGCCAAGGACCTGATCCTCTATCTCATCGGCAAACTCGGGGCGGATGGCGCCGACTATC
>JBDKSR010000060.1:0-5045 GCA_039680545.1 Bryobacteraceae bacterium
TTTCTCACGCAGGTGTTTACGATCTGCGCTCTATGTTCGGGGAAACAGAGGAGTTATGGTTTCCGCTGTGGGAGTTTCGCGGGACACCGTGGGACAGCCCGGATTTGTACGCCAAAATGTCGCCAAGCTTCTACGCAAAGGAATTTAAAACTCCAACTCTTGTGATTCACGGAGAGATGGATTTCCGCGTCCCGTTTGGCCAAGGATTACAACTATTTACAGCCCTGCAAATGCAGAAGGTGCCATCGAAGCTGTTGGTTTTCCCGGACGAGGGGCACTGGGTGTCAAAGCCTCAGAACAGCGCCTTGTGGTACAAAACGTTCCTGGATTGGCTCGAAAAGTGGGTAAAAAGCCCTCAAAAGGCGTCACTTTAGTGACGTTTTAGAGGCTTTTTCGCAGCATATCGAGCGCGTTTTGAGCGGCTAGAGTCCTGATTCGCGCCCGGTCGACGATGAACTTGAACCGGCGCGAACGGCATCCGGACGGCGAAGCCAGCCCGATCACCACGGTGCCGGCCGGCGCGGTTTCGGTCCCACCCGCCGGGCCAGCGAATCCTGTAATCGACAGGGCGTAGGTCGATCCGGTACGTTCCCGCGCGCCAGCAGCCATCGCTTCGGCGACAGGTTCGCTTACCGCCCCGTGCGTGGCAAGAAGTTCTTCGTTGACGCCGAGAAGTTCCGTCTTCATACGGTTCGTGTAGACGACGAAACCGCCGACGAAATAATCGGAACTGCCGGCGATGTCGGTGATCCGTCCGGCCAACCCACCCCCGGTGCAGCTTTCCGCGACGCTGAGCGTTTCCCCGCGAGCGCGCAGGCGTTCGCCGATCACGGTTTCGAGCGGATCGCCGTTGCGCGAATAGATGCGGTCACCGAGAAGCTTCTCGACACGGCCGCCGACTTCGGCGAGCAGACTGTCCGCTTCCTCCGCTGAGGCGCACAGCGCCCGAAAATGAATCTGTACGTCACCCGGCGCGGCAAGCACCGTCGTCACGGGGTTCTTGTACTCACGGTAGACGGGCGAAATGAGCTGATCCAGATCGGACTCGCCCATGCCGGCCACACGGAGGATCAGGGTCCGCATTATTCGGGGCGGGAGGAGCCGGGTGAGCCGAGGCAGACACTCGTTATCGAACATCGGCTTTAGTTCGTTCGGCGGTCCCGGGAGCAGCATCACAACGCGCCCTTTGTCCTCCACCCATTGCCCCGGCGCGGTTCCGTTCGGATTCGGCAGCCATTCGGCCCCGTCGATCACGTATGCCTGCCGCTTGTTGATCTCCACCATCGGCCGGTTCATACGCTTGAAGCGAGCTTCAATCTCTCCGCAGATGTCGTCGTGATAGATGAGTGCGCGCCCGAGCGCACGGGCAACGGCGTCGCGGGTGACATCGTCGTCGGTCGGCCCAAGACCTCCACTGAGGATGACGATTTCAGAACGCGAGAGCGCCCCGCGGATCGCTTCGGTGAGCCGTGCGACCTCGTCACCGATGACCATTTTCGCAACCAGTTCGACACCGAGTTCGTTCAGTTTACCGGTGACATACAGAGAGTTCGTGTCGAGCCGCCGCGGAGTCAACAACTCCGAGCCAACCGCTATGATTTCCGCGTTCATCTACAGAAGGGATTTTCCTTTGATGTCAACGTCGACCCGGAACAGCGAGTTGCTGGTGGCCACAATGAGCGACCGCGACGGCGTGAACGCCATCCCAACGATGCCGGGTCCGGACAAGAACAATTCAGCGTTCTTTTCGCTGTCGATGCGAACGATGCCTTTGCGACCGGCCAGGGACGCAGCGACGTACAGGTTCCCATCGGCGTCGAACGCCAGGCCCTGCGGACGCCCGAGTCCCCGGTAGAACGTCTCACTCGCGCCACTAGTCGAGATCCGGTAAATCGAATCGAAACTCGATGTCGTCGGCCCGGTCACATAGAGCGAACCGTCCGGCCCGAACGCGAGGTGATAAGCGGCGATCGACGGCTCAAGCGTCGCGAAGACGTATATCTGCCGGTCGCGGCTGATCTTGAAGACCGTGCCGCTGCGGTCGCCGACATAGAGATTCTCTTCGGCGTCGAAGGCGATTCCTGTCGCGACTCCCATGCCTTCCACATAGACCGACATGCTGCCGCTCGGAGAAGCCTGATAGACGACGCCGTCGTAGCGGCTCGAAATGTACAGGAAGCCTTCCCGGTCAAAAGCGAGCGCCGTCGCGTTCATAAGGTCGGAGAGGAAGGGCGTGACGTTGAAGTTCAGGTCCATCTTGTAGACGGACACCGGCGTCTTCTGCCCGCGCGAGCCGCTGAACGTTACGAAAACGTTGCCCTGCTCATCCACCGCGGGGTTCGCCACGGGATGCAGGCTGTCGGCGATCTGCACCCCGACGTCGCACTTGCACGAGACGCTGGACTTGTCGCCGTTCTGAATCACCAATTCGCCGACCGAGGCACCTTCGGGCACGCGTGCCACGACAAAAGAGTCCGATCCGACGACAATCGGCAACTGCACATCACCCAACATGACTCGTAGAGGGTGCGTTTTCGCCAGCCCGCTGCCTCGAATCTGAAACTCTCCCCCAGCGATTGCGGCCCTGGGGGATACTGCGTCAATCTTCGGCCGGTTGCCAGGAGTTTTCCTTATTGCCATAGCTTCATTTGAAATTGAAACATCCCACCGTAAATAACACAAGCGCGCCGTAAATCCCCGCCATCACGTCGTCGGCAATGATGCCGGCGCCTCCAGGGATGGACTCCGCCTGGCGCACAGGCGGCGGTTTGAAAATGTCGAAAATCCGGAACAGGACAAAAGCGCCAATCCAACCTGACCATCCATACGGGCCGGTCGCCGCGAACGTGATCCACTGGCCGATCACCTCGTCAATAACGACTTTGGAAGGATCTTCCGTGCCACTATCGTGCGCGGTCCGGTGAGCCGCCCAAATCGACGGCAGCAGAATCACAGCGGCGAGAACCGCGAAATACCACGGCTTCCAGCCGAAGTAATGCACGAGAGGCCAGGCAACGGCCAAAGCACCAGCGGAGCCGGCTGTTCCGGGCGCGACAGGACAGTGGCCTAAACCACCAGCCGTAGAGATAGCTTCCGCAATCCAGCCAGTCAGGTTACGGCCCATCGTCTCCTCGCGACTCCGGCTCCTGCTCCTCCTCGGATTCCGGGTCGAATTCGGATGATATTACGTACTTCTCGGACGCCCAATTCCCAAGGTCGACGATGCGGCAGCGCTCGCTGCAGAACGGCATATACGGATCGCCCATCTCAACGGGCTTCTTGCAGATCGGGCACTTCACGACGAAAACTCCACAGGCCGCTCCGAAGAAAGCGGGAGCGGTCGGTCATTCAAAACTCGAAATGCGTTGCCATCTACTCGGGGCTCTGTCCCGGGCACATCGAGTAATGTTCCCACAAGATCGTAGTCGTGGGCCTCGGTAACTCGAAAACGGCGGATCTGGCCGGGGGCCGGTTCGGGTCCTTCAAAGTCGTTTACCAGACACACACCGTCGATTTCCGGCGCCTGCGTGGACAGGCGCGCTTCCCATAGCAGGTCCGTCTCCTTGTGACGGCCTTCGACCAGAATGGAAAACTCGCCGCCGACGCGCTGACGGTTCGTCCTACGCGATACCTTTCGCTGGAGCGCCATCAAATGCCGCTTCCGGTTATACGCGGTCCGGCCACCCACCTTGCCATCCAGCTGGAAACTGGCGCTGGTCTCCTCGTCGGAATATGCGAAGACGCCAAGGTGATCGAACTGAGCGGCTTCGACGAACTGGCACAATTCGTCAAAATCCCGATCGGTTTCGCCGGGGAAGCCGACGATCATGCTGGTGCGGATCGCGACGCCCGGAATCGTCCGGCGCATACGCTCAATCAACTTCAGGAACGCGCCGCCCGAACCGCCGCGTTTCATGCGCCGCAAGACGCCGGCGCTTGCGTGCTGCAACGGCACGTCGATGTACTTCACAAGAGAGGCGTGTTCGGCCACCGTGTCCAGAAGGCGCGTAGTCACCCGGTTCGGGTACGTGTACAGGAACCGGACCCATTTCTCCTGGGGCGCCTCAATGCGCGCGAGGCGGCCCAGCAAATCCGTAAGGCCGTCTTTCAATCCGAGATCCTCGCCGTAACAGGTTGTGTCCTGCCCGATGAGGTTGATTTCCCGCACGCCCTCGCTGAACAACCGTGTCGCCTCGGCGACAACGGATTCAGGACGCCGGCTGCGGAATGTGCCCCGGATTTGGGGGATGACGCAGAAGCTGCACGAATGGTCGCAACCTTCGGCAATCTTGACGTAGGCGTAATGCCGCGGCGTCGAAAGCACGCGCGGGGTGAGGTCGTGATACAGGTACGGGGCGGAGGCGGGTGTCCCGGCGGCTTTCCCCTCGCACAGCGCGGCGATCGACTCAATTTCGTTGATTCCCACCACAGCGTCGACTTCGGGAATGTCCTTGCAGATCTCATCGCGGTAGCATTCCACAAGGCAGCCCGCCACAATGAGACGGCTGGCGCGCCCGGAGCGCTTGTATTCCGCCATCTCCAGAATTGTGTCGACGGATTCCTGTTTTGCCGGTCCGATGAAGCTACAGGTGTTGACGACGATCACGTCCGCTTCTTCCGGACGAGGGGTCAGCTCATGGCCCAGCGCCACGAGATGGCCCATCATAACCTCTGTATCAACAAGGTTTTTCGGGCAACCCAAGCTGACAAATCCAACTTTCAAAGTGATGTTCCGGCGAAAAGGGGATGGGATTCAACTTCAGGATAGCATCATGTAGCGCAGCGCAGCCCCGCACGATTATCTTGATAAGAATGCCGATGCTCACCATACGGAACCAGACCAAAGGCACGGTTCTTGCCACGCGGGCGGACATAGCCGACACGAGCCAGAAACGCAGAGTCGGCCTGCTCAAGCACAAGAGCCTGCCCGAGGGCGAGGGGCTCTGGATCGCACCGTGCGAGGCGATACACACCTTCTTCATGAACTTCCCGATTGACATTTTGTTCCTGAGCCGCAAGAAGAAGGTATTGAAAGTCCGCCGGAA
>JBDKSR010000061.1:0-5526 GCA_039680545.1 Bryobacteraceae bacterium
TTTCGCCGCGGAGTCTTTCTGATGCACCCAGTAGAGATTTGTCAGGGCAACGATCAATATTACGGAAGAGAGGACGATCTGGATGACATTGCCTCTTGAGATCATTCATTCTCCTCTCGCGAAGATAGATCGACGATTTTCCGATCATAGCGCATGGTAGGTCACTGCTCTTTTGGTCTCCGGTTCGTCCGCCCTAATGTGTGTGGCGCATCACAACGGCTGATGGGGCGGCTTCCCAGTGCCTTCCGCGCTGAGCTTGAACCACAGGTCAACACACAGCCCGCTTATCCTTATCTGGCTGAGCCAGGCGGCCGTGGGTGCGAATAAGATAGAAGGATATGCTGCGCATCGTTTTTGCTTTGTTGCTTGGCGTCGTGGCCGCCAGCGCGGCGGGGACACCCATGAAAGCTTTTCCGTACGAGTACGACCAATATGACTTTCCGAATGGACTGCGGCTGATCACGGTGCCGACAGACTATCCGAACGTCGTCGCGCTCTATATCGTCGTGGATACGGGTTCGCGGAACGAGGTGGAACCCGGCAAGAGCGGGTTTGCTCACTTGTTTGAGCACATCATGTTCCGGGGCACGAAAGAATACCCGCCCGAACGCTACGAAGCGGTTTTAAAGGCTGCTGGCGCCGCGTCCAACGCTTATACGACCGACGACCACACGGCTTACCACACGACGTTCTCCAAGGAAGACTTCGAGACGATCCTCAAGATGGAGGCGGATCGCTTCCAGAACCTGCACTATAGCGAGGATGTCTTCAAAACGGAGACCTTGGCCGTGCTTGGCGAGTACAACAAGAACAGCGCCTCCCCGACGTCGAAATTGTACGAAGTGCTCCGCGATACCGCCTTCGACCGGCACACCTACAAGCACACCACGATGGGCTTCCTGAAGGACATACAGGATATGCCCAACCAGTTTCAGTACAGCCTGCAGTTCTTCGACCGGTATTACCGGCCGGAGCACACGACGATCATCGTGGCAGGCGATGTGAAGCCGGACGCGATCCGTGCGTTGGTCGGAAAGTATTGGGGCGACTGGAAGGGCGGAAGTTACCGGGCCGAGATTCCGGAGGAGCCACGGCAAACCGCTCTACGCACCGGCCAGGTGGACTGGAAGACGCCCACGCTTCCCTGGACGGTTGTTGCGTTTCGAGGCGCGGCATATTCAGACACGGCAAAGGACCAGCCCACGCTGGACCTCATATCGTATCTGGGCTTTTCGGAGAGTTCCGATTTGTACCAGAAACTCGTGATTCAGGAACAGAAGGTCGATGTACTGGAGGGGGACAACTCGGATCACGTTGACCCGTGCCTGTTTTCCGTCTGGAGCCGCGTGAAGAAGGAAGACGACATCGAATACGTCCGAGGCCAGATCGAAGCGGCTTTCGAGCAGTTTAAGAACGTGCCCGTTTCGAAGGAACGTCTGGATGCGGTGAAGAATCACTTGCGTTACAGTTTTGCCCTCAGCATGGACAACAGCGAGTCTATTGCCGCGATCCTCACGCGCTATATCGCGCTGCGCCGGACGCCCGAGACAATCAACCGGCTGTATAACCAGTACGCGGCTATCACGCCGGAAGATGTGCAGGCGATCGCGCGGAAGTACTTTGTTGACACGTCCCGGACAGTGGTGACGCTCCGTGGAGGGAAGGCGAAATGAGATTGCTCATGGCTTCCATGCTTATGCTGACTGCAACCGGTTTATCGGCCGATATGCGAATCGTTTCCCAACGGAGTGCTTCGCCACTTGTGACGTTTCGGGTAGTCTTTCTGACCGGCACGGCAGCCGACCCGGCTGGGAAGGAAGGGGCGGCTACGCTTACCGCTTCCATGCTCGCGCAGGCCGGTACGCGCCAACAGACTTACAAGCAGATCGTCGATGCCATGTTCCCGATGGCGACTTCGGTGTCGCGCCAGGTGGACAAGGAGATGACGGTCTTCTCGGCAACGACGCACGCCGACAACCTCGAAGCGTTCTACACCCTCTTCCGCTCGATGCTTTTGGATCCCGGGTGGCGAGCCGACGATTTTGCGCGGTTGCGGGATGACGCGATCAACTATCTGCGTGTGGGGCTCCGCGGCAATAACGACGAAGAACTCGGCAAAGAGGTTCTGTACAACGTCATCTACAACGGGCGTCCTTACGGTCACGAGAATGTGGGCGTTGTGGCTGCCCTCGAAAAGATGACCGTGGCTGACTTGCAGGCCTTCTACCGGGCGCACTATGCGCAGGACAACATGATTGTGGCCATCGCGGGAGGCTATCCGGAGTCCTTCCCGGAGCGTATAAAGAAGGACTTTGCCACTCTGCCTCAGAAGGGGGCGAAGACTCCTGCGTTCGAGCAGCCGAAGCGGAATCGAGGCATTCGCGTGACCATGATTGAAAAAGACACGCGATCCGTGGCCTATTCCATTGGGTTTCCCATTGAAGTCAAGCGCGGTCATCCGGACTTTCCGGCACTGCTGCTGGCCCAGGCGTATCTAGGACAGCACCGGACGAGCGGCGGGCAACTCTACAATCGTCTTCGTGAGATACGTGGTCTGAATTACGGCGACTACGCTTACATTGAGTATTTCCCGCGCGGCATGTTCCAGTTCGAGCCGGATCCGAACCTGGCCCGGCAGGGACAGGTTTTCCAGATTTGGATACGGCCCGTGGAACCTGCGACCGCTCATTTCGCGCTGCGGTTGGCGATGTATGAGTTCGATAAGTTCGTTCGCGAGGGGATCCCGCCGGAGGAATTCGACCGGTGGCGGAGCTTTGTGTCGAAGTATGTGAACCTGCTCACGAAGACGAAGAGCGCCGAGCTTGGCTACGCGATCGACAGCTCGTACTACGGCATCCCGGAGTACAGCCGGTACATTAAAGAAGGGCTGGCGAAGCTCACTGTACAGGACGTGAACCGTGCTATCCGGAAGCATCTGGATGCGTCGAATCTCGACATCGTCGTGGTGGCGAAAGGGTGCGAGGGCCTGAAGAAGGCGTTCCTTGCGGGAGAGCCCTCTCCGATGACTTACAATTCACCGAAGCCCAAGGAGATTCTGAACGAGGACAAGACGGTCGAGAAGTGGAAAATCGCCTTTCATCCTGACGCGTTCCGAATTATCCCGGTGGACCAGGTGTTCGAGAAATAGAAAGCCGGACGGCGCATCACACGGAGTCTTCTTCCGAGATTTTTTGCTTGTGCTTGGGCCGCTTCCGTCTTGAATCCGGCTCGATGGCACGAGAGGCGGGAACTGCTCCGACGCGCTCGCGGGCGAGCCGTTTCACTTCGGTTCGCTTGTCAAAACGGGGCTTTCTCTTGCTAGCCATGTGATGCGTCTTTCACGCAAATAAGACAGGCCCAGTCGTTTTTCTGGATACGCTCCCGAAGAAGTAAGCCCTTCGTTACGAGCAACCGCTCGACCTGCCCGGCTTCATCGGACTGGAATCCTGTCACGATTGCGAGTCCTCCAGGAAGAATTACGCGTGCGATCTCGCAGGCCAGGTAACGGATCGCCTGTGCGTTAATATTTGCGACAAGCAGATCCACCACGGCGGGACGGACCGACCGGAGCGATCCGACAAACAGAGACACAGGGGCGCATTGTTCGCTGAGATATTCGGAAGCGGCGCGAACGGCGTCGTCCTCGATATCACAGGCGGCGACGCGGCGCGCTCCCAGCAGTGCGGCTGCCTCGGCGAGAATTCCGGAGCCCGTACCCAGATCGAGCACAAACGTACGCGGGCTCGTGTATCGCTCTAGTCCCTCAAGTGCCAACTGCGTCGCAATGTGCAATCCAGTGCCGGCTGCGGTCCCCGGCGGCATTGTGAGACGCAGGCGGTCTTGGGGGGTGGGATCTCTTCTCCACGCCGGGACGAGGAAGAAACGCTCTCCGACGAGTTCCGGTTGCCACTGTTCTTGCGAGAAGGCGACCCAATCGCGCGCTTCGCAGGGACTAATCGACGTGTTCCATGAAGACAGGCGCTGAGCGAGAGCGGACACCTCAGCTTCGGTGTCGAAGAATGCTTCGAGCCGGCATCCGCCATCCGGCAACTCGTGTTCGACAACCCCGCTGGTGCCTGCTTCGTACACTTCGGCAAGAAGCAGGTCCCGGCTCGCACGGGTACACTCTACTGACAGACGAAACATCGCCATCCTCCGGTCCCAATTCATCTTTCAGGGTAAGATGGGAAACTTGGCCTGTCGAGTCGACCATTCCGGCCGGAAAACGGAGCACATCATAATGCAACGCCGCACTTTTCTATCCACGATGAGTTCGCTGCTTGGGACATATGGCCCTCTTCTGCGCGCTGCCGATGATGCGAAGCCTGGACCGATGACCCTGTGGTATCGGCGGCCTGCTGAAGAGTGGGTGGAAGCGCTTCCCGTCGGGAGCGGGCGATTGGGAGCCATGGTGTTCGGCCGGGTGGATCGTGAGCGCATTCAGCTTAACGAGGAGACGCTCTGGGAAGGCTATCACGGGAGGAATCAGGATAATCCAAAGGCGCTGAAGGCTCTGCCGGAAGTTCGTCGGCTTCTGTTCGAGGGAAAGAATGAAGAAGCGCGAAAACTCTCGGCTGAGACGATGATGGCGATTCCTGAATCCATCAAGTCCTACCAGACGCTCGGCGACCTCGAAATCCGAATTCCTGATGCGACCGAAATCAACGACTACTACCGCGAGCTTGATCTCGATACGGGCATTGCCACGGTTCGGTACCGGTATTACTTCGGCCGAATCCCGGTGGCACGCGAAGTATTTGCCTCGGTGCCGGATAACGTGATCGTGGTTCGCCTCACATGTGAAAAGAAAGGCAAGCTTGGTATCGTACTCGGGCTTTCGCGGGAAAAGGATGCTGTGTGCCTCAATGATCCCGCCGATCCGAACCGCCTGATCCTGCGAGGCCGGATCGACACGCGCGATCTCAAGACCGGCGAGCCTCGGGGCATGCGCTTCGAATCACACGTGCTCGTGATCCCGGCCGGAGGGACGGTTTCGGGCAAGGACGGGTTGATTCGTATCGAAGGCGGCGATTCGGCGGTACTGCTGATCTCCGCAGCGACGGATTATCGCGGTGGCGATCCCGATACCATCTGTCGCGATCACATCAAGGCGGCGACGCGGCCGTACGAAGAACTCCGCGCCCGGCACGTCGAGGAACACCGCAGGCTGTTCCGGCGCATGACGCTGGATCTTGGTCGCAACTCGGAACTGGATGCCCTGCCGACGGATGAACGGCTGGAGCGGGTACGAAAGGGAGGGGAAGACCCTGGCCTGGTCGCGCAGTACTTCCAATTTGGCCGCTACTTGCTGATGGGTTCCTCGCGCCCTGGTACGTTGCCCACGAACCTTCAAGGCGTTTGGAACGACACAATCAACGCGCCATGGAACAGCGACTATCACACGAACAACAACATTCAGATGAACTATTGGCCCGTTGAGGTGTGTAACCTCTCCGAGTGCCACATGCCGTTGTTCGATTACATGGATACGCTCGTGGAACCCGGCAGCTGTACGGCCAAGATTCA
>JBDKSR010000062.1:0-3015 GCA_039680545.1 Bryobacteraceae bacterium
CGCTGATTTACCGGCGGGCTGGCCAGAGCGGGGAAGTCAAAGCCTTCCTTGCCTCGTGTGTCTACATCGTGGGCATGCTGACGAGCGCCGTCTTCGGCGTGTATCCGTACGTGATGCCGTCAAACACGGATCCGGCGCGGAGCCTCACTATTTACAACGCCTCGACCGGAGCCTACGGAATGGCGGTGGGACTCATCTGGTGGGTTCCCGGTATCCTGCTTGTGATCGGCTATTTCGTGTTCACGTACCGGCACTTTGCGGGCAAGATCCGCATCGGGGAAGAAGGCGAGGGATATTGACGGGGAACGCGGTCAGTTCCCCATCCGCATAAAGCGGAAGATCTCGAACACGGGACGGCCGTTCCTGTCGTGGATGGTCTGCACGAGTTCGTGGCGATAGCCCGCATTTCGTGCGAACTCGATCAGCCGTTGTTTCGACCCCGCAAATTCCTCGTTGGGCTCCGTGTGAACTACGGCCACGTTCTGAGGACCGGTCACCAATTCCTGTAGCCCTTGACGGTCCACTTCGGAGATCTCGGCCGACCGCAGTCCCGCGCCAACCCAACGCAGGCAAAGGCGGCCGTCACTCATCAGACGCTGCCCGTCGATGATGCCCCAGTCGGCGGCGAAGACCTGCTTGGCAGTTGACTGCTCCAATGCCGCATGAAGCGCTGTATTGGCGTCGCTCCAGGAGTGCATCGCGCCATTGCGGGCGAACTTCACCAAGTGCTCATTGGCGACAAGGGCGTTCCCGGCGCACGTATAGGCGATGATTCCCCCGAGCAGCAACGTCCCTCCCTGCCGCAAGTGCCGGGATGCTTCGGCAAATGCCATGGCAATTAGCATATGTGGCCACGGCCAAATCAGCACTGCGTGATGAACTGTTTCACCGGCGCCCTGCGTGAACGCCATCAGAAGCCATGCGATCCCCGCCGTGATGGCCGCGAATAAGGCCGGCTTACGGGACGGCGTGAACCACATGAGCGGGATCAGGAACAACGCCACGATAGCCATGTAGCGAAGCGGCCCGCTCCTCGGATGGCCAGCGAACTCGCCTATTTCCAATGAGATCCGTTCAAGCTTCGTCTGGGGCTGCCGCGGTTGGTCCGCCGGGTCGTCGTATACCATGTAGCCGAACAGGCCGTTGCCGTCGAGAGTGTTGATCAGGATCTGCTTCTTGTTCGAGAATTGCGCCTTCGACAACACCACGTTCTTACGGAAGGTGTCGGCCTCCTTCTTATAGTTGTAATGAAGGAACGGCAATGCTCCGATCGAGAAACAGATCAGCGCCAGGACGATGTTCTTGCGATTCAACTGTTTGAAGATGACGCGCGGGTAAAGCAGCAGCACCGCTACCCCCATCCCCGCAAATGTCCAAATAAACAGCGCTTTGTCCCACATTGCGAGACCAAAAAGGAAACAACCGAGGCCGAGGGCGCGCCGGGAGCCGCTCTGATGGAACCGCACGAATGACAAAACGCCACCCACGGCCAGGAGATGTTGCAGTACAACCGGTCCCCAATCGAACACACTAGTTAAAAGATAGCTCGCGTCCGTGGCCAGCAAGGCTGTGCCGGCGAGCGCCGCCCGAATTCCGGAGATCTTTCGTAACAGTATGAAAAACAACCAGATCGTCACTGCGCCAAGCAACAGGACGGGAAGCCGGACGCTCCACAACGAGGGCTTCCAGAGCGCGAAAATCGGCGTGTAGATCCAGGTCTTTAAGGCGCCCAGGTAGCTCATCAGCATCATGGGGACGCGGTGCTTGAAGAAGCTTCGAAACGTGAGAGCGATGCCGGGATCGTAAATGCCTAAAGAGAAAAGGGCTTCGTCGTTTTGGATGCCGGGGTAGGGAAGAAGCGCCAGGCCGGCAAGCAGAAAATACACAATGAAGAACAACGCAGCCGCAGTGGCCAGCCGGTTGGTGAGCTCTAGGCGTGTCAAACCGTCGATCATATCACGTTGCCTCTTGACACGTGTGCTATGCTGATGTCTTTTGCGGGTAAGACGTTAAATCTGAGCGTTTTCGTGAAACTTCCGCGCGAATTCTGCGTCAAAGTTATTCGGGCAGGGCTGATGCTAAAGCCTACCGATCTGGAACTCGAAGTGCAGTAACGCAGAAGCAGTCCGTGGACCTGGGTTAGGCAGCTATTGACACCGGTTGTGCGAGATACTGTACGGGAGGGAAAGAAAAGGCAAAATATTAGTGGTTCATGCTAATATTTTGTGAAACGCCGGACGTATAAATAGCATCTATCTAGTTTCGGTAGAAGGACACCCACCGGAACGTGAGGCTGAGGGGCGAAGTTGACAGCCAGAACAGCCGATGGGAGTAGGAGGTTTGAGGCCATGACGAAGAGCGAAATAAATCGATTCAAGCAAATCCTGGAGAAAAGACAGGAGGAGCTCGCAGTGGTGCTGCGCAATCGCGAGGGTATCGTCATCGAGAAGAGTCCCGATGCGCTCGATGAGGTGCAGCACGCTACGGAGAGAGAACTCGCCATTCGCAATCTGGACCGCGAATCTCAGTTGCTGAGGAATGTACGCATAGCGCTTCGGCGCATCGATGACGGCACTTTCGGCACGTGCCTCAACTGCGAAGAGGAGATCAATCCGAAACGCATTGAAGCGGTCCCGTGGACGGCCTTCTGTATCCGCTGCCAGGAACTGGCGGATCGCAAGGCTACGGAGGGCGATGAGAACCTCGAGGACCTGCTGATGAACGCGGCGTAAAGGGTTTCGGACTCCATGAGGCGCGGGCTGGGTCCCGCGCCTTTTCTGTTTCTTGCCAAAAGATTTTCAGACCCGAATACCGATTGCGGACACCATGCGCCCGGTGCGCTGCCGCTCCCTCCGGAAAGAGTAGAATTCCTCCGGCGTGCAGGCCGTGCAGATGTGCGCGACGGAGATGGACGCGTCCGGAACGCCCGCCGCGACCAGTTGCCTGCGGTTCGCCTCCGGAAGGTCCACGTGCGTGCGCCCTTCAAGGTCCTTCCGCTCGGGGAAAATACCCTGG
>JBDKSR010000063.1:0-1532 GCA_039680545.1 Bryobacteraceae bacterium
CAACCGCCAATCGCGTCAGACGCCGCCTGAGGCATGGCCCTCTTGGAACGGCCGACCGAGGAGGTCTCAACCTCTTGCGCCTCCAACTGGCGCTTCACCGCGGCCGAGCCAAGCCCAACCGGCAACACCCGCGCTCCCATCTCGCGAAGCGCAAGGATCTCAGCCATACTCCGGTTAAAGTCCCCGACTACCATGACCAAATAGCGGGGAGCCCATTCCAACATCATTTGCCGATCTTCCCTATTTGAGCAGGTCGAGCGCCTCGGCCGCCACACGCTGGGCCGTCACCCGGGTCATGCAGCGGTGATCGATGGGGCACTCGCGGAGCAGGCATGGACTACAGTCTACGGGTTCCCTCACGATTCGCGCCAGCGGACCCGCCGGGCCGGTGGCTTCTTCATCGGTGGCGCCGAACACGGTCACACTCGGCACGCCGAGCGCGTAGGCAATGTGCATCGCGCCGGAATCGTTGGTAAGAAACAGGATGCACGCCGCCGCGAATTCGATGAACTGGGCGAGCGTGGTTGTGCCGGCCAGATTCAGAGCTTTACAGCCGGCGGCAGTCACCGCCGCTTCCACTTCCCCGCAAACGCCCTTCTCGTCGCGGGAGCCGAACACGGCGACCGCAGCGTGTTTCACCGACGCAATCGCGGCCGCTGCCTCCGCAAAGCGTTCCGGAAGCCAGCGCTTCGCGTTTCCGTACGCCGCGCCCGGGCTCACGCCGATGACAGGTTCCCCCACGCCCAACGCTTCGAACCGGCGGAGACCTTGTTCACGAGCTTCCCCGGCGCCGTCGAGGGCAATCGGGCCACCGTCGAGCAGGGAGTCGAGCAAACCCGCGCGCCGCAACAACTCCAAGTAGTAGTAGCGCTCGTGGCGAGGTATTTCGCCCCGAAGCGGAGACCGGATGCGGTCGGTCAGCAGAAAACCGCGGCCGTCACGGTTGTAGCCGATGCGCCTGGGGACACCGGCCAGCCATGGAATGAGCGCGGAATCGAAGGAGTTCGGCAGCAGAATGGCGCAGTCAAAGCGTCCCCGGCGAATCTCCCGGGCGGCGCGCCACTTGGCAGCGAATCCGTGAGCGCCGCGGGCAGCGCCGTAGAGCATGATGCTGTCCGCAAAATGCTCGCGGGCGTAAAGATCGGCGACCGAAGGGCGCGCCTGTATCGTGATCTGAGCTTGTGGAAACCGCCTGCGGATGACGCGCAACGCAGGCAGCGACATCACGGCGTCGCCCACCCAATTGGTGGTGCGCACGAGGATGCGTGAAAAGTCCGTGCTTTCGTTCAAATTTCCATGGTACTGCCATTCGGCCGCACCCCGGTATATCAGCCGGCCGCCCCTTGTCACTCTGTAGAGACGGGCCACTGCGGCCGATGATGGGGTTGCGGACTGATGTCCTGTGAGATACAGCCATTGTGCGAAGCATTCGTTACTCTCTTCCGATAGTTGCCGGTGTGGCACTGTACTTTTTGGTCTTCCAGCATACTTGGGGGAGTGCCCTGGCGCATAAGGCCATGGGTGAGAACGAA
>JBDKSR010000064.1:0-2963 GCA_039680545.1 Bryobacteraceae bacterium
GAACACACTGAAGTAATTCCCAGTGCCCGGCCTTTCCGGTTTTCCGCCACAATACGTTGAATCATCCGATTCCCCGCTGTTCCTCTCCTGCTAAGCAATCTCCGCCGGCTGCTGCTGCGTGAGGCAATGCAACGTGCCAAAGCCAAGTACGAGATCCACAGCATGAATTCCAACCACTGTGCGGCCGGGGAACAATTCCCTCAGGATGCCCAACGCGACGCGGTCATTCGGGTCGTTGAACGTCGGGACGATCACCGCCGAGTTGGCGATATAGAAGTTGGCGTAACTCGCGGGAAGGCGATCACCATCGAAGTAGAGGGGACCGGGCGTGGGCAATGCCACCACGTCAGGCTTCGATCCATCTTCCAGTCGCAGGTCTGGGATGCGCTCCCAATTCTCAGCAAGCGGACGGTAGTTGATATCCGATGGGTTGTCTTCGCGGATGAGTACGATCGTCCTCGGATTCACGAAACGGCAGATGTCATCCACGTGCCCGTGCGTGTCATCGCCCGTGACGCCGCCGCTCAGCCAGAAGACGTTCGTCACGCCGAGGTTGGCGCGCAAGGCGGCATCGAACTCTTCACGGCCGAGCCCCGGGTTGCGAACCTGCGTCGCCGGGTCGAGGTAGCACTCTTCCGTCGTAAGCAATGTGCCGCGACCGTTGACGTCGATGCCTCCACCTTCGAGGACGAAGTCACGCCCGCCGCTAACCGCGTTGAACAGGCGCTTTCCGAGCCGCTGCGCCGCAGTGACAGGCACGCGGCGATCCTTCTGCCAGTCGGGATACTTCGCCCAGGCATTGAAATGGAGATGGACGATCGCAGTCTCCGTCTGTCCGTCCGTGCGCCTGCGCACAAAGATCGGCCCCATGTCCCGAGTCCAACCGCGGTTGGTCGGATGCGCAATGAACTCCACATGGGCTGTGCCAGCGCCGGAGCGGTCCAGGTAGCGGCGGGCAAGTTTCTCTTCGGTCTCCGAGCGAACCAGCATTCGGACGATTTCTCCCGGCGCGATCTTCCGCACGATTTCGCCGTACACCCAACGGATCGTATCGAGCTTGTCCGGCCAGTCGGTCGGGTTATGCGGCCATCCCAGCCACGTGGCTTCATGCGGCTCCCATTCGGCCGGCATCGAAAACCCGAGCGCGGCGGGAGTCTGTGTATCATCAGCCTGTCGTTTCGCCATGGGCCTCTAACGTTGCCTCTTCCGTCCCATTGTCCGCGACCCGGCCCCCAAAACGAAAGCGCGGAGTGCACGTAGTGAACGCCACGTTGCTTCCCGCGGGAATCGCCGTTACGCTTTTAAGAGGATGCGGCTCTTTCCGGCCACACTGGAGGCGCGATGAACGCAGCATTCCTGACATTGGCTCTCGTACTCAGTACGATGGCGGGACAGCTTCCTGGCGAGGCTGCCACGTTGCAGTCTCACACAGAAGCCGCCTTTCAGGCTTACGTAAAGCAGCGCGAGGCGGCTCTTGACCGCAGGTCGCAGGGCTCGTCGTTCCTGTGGTGCGCGGAGCGCGCGGAACGCCTCCGCCTTGTTCGTCAGACCGGAGTCGTCGTCGAGCCCCACGCCGGGAAGGCGATCACCGAGGTCAAAGACGGCCTGATCCACGATTGGGTAGGCGCGACGTTCATCCCCGGCGCAACACTCGCGAGCACGCTGGCATTCGTCCAGAACTACAACGGTCACAAGAATTTCTATGCGCCGGAGGTGGTCGATTCCAAGCTCCTCAGCCACGACGGCGATCACTTCCGCGTGTTCCTGCGTCTGCGGAAGCATAAAGTCATCACCGTTGTGCTCGACACTGAATATGACGTGAGGTACAGGGAACTTAACTCCCACCGCGCGGAAAGCCGGTCTTACAGCACAAAGATTTCAGAGATTCGAGACGCGGGCACACCGGGCGAACAGGCGATGCCGCAGGGACGCGACCACGGCTTCCTTTGGAAACTGTATTCATACTGGCGCTTCGAGGAACGGGACGGCGGCACGTACGTCGAATGCGAGGCAGTTTCGCTTTCCCGCGACGTACCCGCGCTGCTCAGCATTCTGGTAATACCGATCATCAAAGAGCTTCCGGAGGTGTCGCTCAGGCGAACTCTGGAGGGTACGCGAAGCGCCGTGATGGCGCGCCATTAAACGGCGACAGTCGCAGGCAGGTCTGAAACAGGAGAAGACGATGGGCAGAAGATCTATTCCGTGGCAGCAGGGTCTGGTGCTGCTCGCCTTGTGGACTCCCGCATTCGCTCAGCAGGCGCCTCGCATCACCGAAACGCACGATGGGGCGATATTGAACCGGCACGATGGCAGCGCGGTGACGGACGGGCTGCGAATTACAGTGAGCGGAAAGGCGCCGGGCGCCGGTTCCGTGCGGGTCAACGGCGTGCCCGCGACTATCAAAGACGGTGCTTTCGAGTCTCAGGTGACCCTGCGCGAGCGAGAGACACAGATCGTCGCTGAAGGCGAAGGCGGGGCAAAGCATGCCATCAACGTTCTTTGGGACCGCGACTCGTTCCCCCGCTATCGTTTCTCTGTCGACGACAACATCTGGTTCCTGCGGGACATCGCGCGCAACGTGGACAAGTATCAGTCGATTTTCGAGAATCCGTACCTCGCCATGTGGCGCGACATGCACGAGAAGTATGGCACGAAAGTTCACTTCAACATCTACTACCAGACCGATAACTTCAACCTCACGCAGATGCCTATAAAGTTCCGCGAGGAATGGCGGCGCAACAGCGATTGGATACGTCTCTCTTTCCACGCTCGCGCTAACGACCCCGCGAAGCCTTACTTGAATGCGCCCGCCGCGCAGATTCGCGCTGACTACGAACTCGTGGCACGCGAGATCGAGCGCTTCGCGGGATCGGACCTGCTCGGTAAAGTCACTACGGTCCACTGGGGCGAAGCGACGCGAGAGGGCTCTCGCGCATTGCACGACCAGGGAATCCGGGTACTCG
>JBDKSR010000065.1:0-9247 GCA_039680545.1 Bryobacteraceae bacterium
ATGATGGAGAACTCGGTACGGCATCTCGACCGGGCCCCGGGGGACCGAAATTTCGACTCCGTCGAACGTGTGCGGCGAGCGGCGCATGAAGTGGCACGGCCGATTGTCTTCGCGGTGGCCATCATCATCGCTGTTTACATGCCGGTCCTGTTTCTGGAAGGGCTGGAGGGGCGCATGTTCCGTCCCATGGCGATCACGGTTTGCTCCGCTTTGATCGGCGCCCTTGTCCTGGCGCTGACGGTGGTGCCTACCGCGGCCTGCATCGCGCTTCGCCGGGGTGTGCGTGAACATCGGGAGCGCTGGTTTGAATACGTGCAAAACCTGTACACGGCGGTTCTCGAGTGGGCCCTCAACCGCCGGCTCTTAGTGATCTCGATATCGGTTGTGGTGCTTGCCTTGGCGCTGGGTTCGCTGCGTTATATCGGAACCGAATTCATGCCGCGGCTGGACGAAGGGTCGCTGCTCATCGAGACACGCAAATTGCCGGGTATTTCGTTAACCGAGTCGGTGAAGATCAGCGAGCGGGTGGAGAAGGTGATCGCCGGATTCCCGGAAGTCACGGGAGTGGTGACAAAGATGGGACGGCCCGACCTGGCGACGGAGGCAATGGGCATCTATCAAGGGGACGTGTATGTCCTGCTGAAACCCCGCGACGAGTGGACGAGGTTCAGAACCAAGGAAGAGCTGATCAACGCCCTTGCGGCAAAGCTCGAAACCGTTCCAGGCGTGAACTATAACTTCACGCAGCCGATGGCGATGCGGCTCGACGAGGTTGTCTCGGGCATCAAGGCGGACGTCGCCGTAAAAATCTTCGGCGAAGATCCGAAGGTGCTTGAACAGCTTGCGGAACGGGCCTTGCGAGTGATTGCCGCAGTGCCCGGCGCGGCGGACGCGCAGATGGAAGTGGTCTCCGGAGTTGCGGAGCTTCGGGTCGATGTGGATCGCCCTGCTCTAGGGCGTTACGGGCTGAATGTTTCTGACGTGCGGGAGATCGTAGAGGCTGCAATCGGAGGGCGGCAGGTCTCCGAAATGATCGAGGGGCAGCGTCGCTTCGCGATCGTCCTGCGCCTTCCGGACCGCTACCGGCAGGACGCCGCGTCGCTCAGTGACGTGACGCTAGCCGCTCCCGGAGGCGAACGAGTGCGGCTCGGACAGGTGGCGCGGGTCACGGTAGCGCGCGGGCCCGAAGTGATCTCGCGCGAGGACGGTGCGCGCCGGATTGTCGTCCAGGCCAACGTGCGGGGCAGGGATCTTGGAACTTTTGTGGCCGAGGCGAGGAGGAGGGTCGACTCCCAACTCGCTCCGCCGCCGGGCTATTTGCTTAGTTGGGGCGGACAGTTTGAGAACCAGGAACGGGCGATGCGCCGGCTGGGGGTGGTTGTGCCTGCCGCTGTCCTGATCATCTTCGCCTTGCTGTTCGCCACTTTCGATTCGGTACCGCAGGCGCTGCTGATTTTGCTCAATGTGCCTTTCGCATTGGTGGGAGGCATCGGCGCGCTGTGGTTCCGCGGGCTGAACCTGAATCTCTCGGCTGCGGTCGGCTTCATCGCGCTGTTCGGCGTGGCGGTGCTGAACGGTATCGTCATGGTGAGTCACATGAACCGGTTGCGGGAAGACGGCATGGAGTGCCGTCAGGCCACAGTGGAAGGCGCGCGTGTCCGTTTGCGTCCAGTTCTGATGACGGCGCTCGTGGCGAGCTTCGGATTCCTTCCCATGGCGATCTCGACAAGCCCCGGCGCCGAGGTGCAACGCCCGCTCGCGACGGTCGTGATTGGGGGATTGATTACCTCGACGATGCTGACGCTGTTCCTGCTTCCGGTGTTGTATCCGTGGTTCTGCAAGCGCAACGGTGCGGCGGTTCCGCTAACGAAGGCTGATTCGGTCGAGTAGTCCTGCCAAGGGGGTTATTGGAGCCGCGGGCGGCGTTGTTCGTGAAGAACAAGCTCGTCGAAGATTGCCAAGACCGTTCTTCGGTACTGGTATACGCGCCGGAGGGTCTCACGAAAACCTGGTTCGTATTGGGGCGCTCGTAACCACTTCTGGATCATTGACTTAGGGATGTCGATATCCTGCCGTAGCGTGTCCACGGAGTGACCGCGTAGGAAGAGCCCATAGAACATGGCTGCCTCCCTCTGAGGCATCGTGAGATCGATCTCTTCCCCGCGCATCATAACCTGCGCCTCCCAGCCGGGACGGCTCGGAAAACCGTAGTATAAACGAGCCTCAAAGGGGGTAGCAACTGCGTGTCTGGACGGCTGTCAGGAGTGGGGTGTCAGTTCTCCGGCAGGTCCTCGGTGGCCAGCACACGCCTCCGTAAACGCAGCCAGGAAGGGAAAACCGAGGGGTCTTCGAGCCATACCCTCATCCACGAAGCCATTTCCAATTTTTGGTCACGCGCCTCCGGGGCAGCCCGGCGGGACCGGGCGGCGAGTTGTGCGTGCTCCTTGGCGGTGAGCACCTCCCGGCGGCAGCGTTGGGCACGTTCCCGGTCCCCGGCGTCGTTCGCAGTCGTGTACAAGGCCCAGAGCGCCAGCAGCGTTCGCTCCAACTCATCCCAGTTGCTTTGCCGGACTCCTTCGACCAACGGGTCGAGTGGTACCCCGCAGGAACGCAGCAATCCTCGAAGATACGAGCCGGAGACAGGAGCGAGGTGCTCGCGGATCAGCCGCTCCTCGGTTTCACCGATTCTTTCGGGCCGGTTTTCTCGTATCCACTGTTCGAGCTGTGACCGCTTCGTTGCGCTTCTCGATGCCACGGCGATATTGACGGACGGCGCGTTGATGCGCCTCGAAGTCCTGCGAGAACGAGTGCCGGCCGGAGCCATCGGGCCGGGCTACAAAGTAAAGATACGACGACTGGGCGGGGTTGAGCGCCGCCTTTAGCGACTCCCGGCCCGGATTAGCAATCGGCCCCGGAGGCAGGCCCGCGTGCTGGTACGTGTTGTAAGGGCTCCCGCTTGTTAGATCGTCATGATACAGCGTGCCCCGGTAACGGTCTTCCCTGAGCGCGGCGTAAATGGCGGTCGGATCGCAGTCCAGCTTCATCCCAATGCGCAAGCGATTCTGATATACCGAGGCGATCATGGGCCGCTCGTCCGCAACCCCGGTTTCTTTCTCAACGATCGAGGCGAGCGTCACGACGCCGTGCGGCTGCCGGGCCGTTCCGAGTCCGGCCCAGGTATCGCGGAACCGTTCCGTCATCATGCGGCATAGATCCTCTGCCGTTGTATGGCGCGTGAGATGGTAGGTATCCGGGAACAGATAGCCCTCGAGCGTCGGGGCATCGGAAGTCAAACTACGTATGAGCGACGGATCGCGGGCGGCGGCGAGGAACTTGTCCCGCCCGATCACACCGAGTTTTTCGAGGGAATCCGCGATGTCGTACATATTCTGGCCCTCGATAACGCGAAGCTCGTACGAAAATATGTCGCCGCGCACCATGCGGTCGAAAACTTCCCAAGGAGTAGAGGGGTGCTTGAACAGGTACTCGCCGGCCTGGACCCGGGCGCGCGGACGAAGTGCCCGGACGGCCAAGTACTGCCAGCGGTACTGGATTACACCGGCCTTGAACAGGCGGCCGGCAACACCCATTGTGCTAGTGCCCCTCGGAATGTCGACAAAGACCTGATCCTGGAATCCTGCGTATGGATGTTGAAGCGAGGCTGCGACGAAGGCGAACAGGATACCGGCAAGAATCAGCAGGATTGCAGCTTGTTTCATTCCAACTCGTCCTCAGCGTCGACGGACTCCAGGTAACTCTGCAACAAAATTACGGCGGCGAGCCGGTCGACTGCCTTGCTCCGCTTCTGACGGCTGATTCCACTTGCCCGAAGGACACGCTCCGCCTCGGCCGTGGTAAGCCTCTCATCCCAAAAGCGGATCTCGCATCCGGTGCGCGCCTGCAATTTGGACGCGAAATGACGGACCCATCCTGATTGCGCCCCTTCGTTGCCGCTCATGTGGATCGGATTGCCGAGAAGAATCAGGGTCACGAAGCGCTCGTCCACGATGCGAGCGAGTCCGTCCAGATCCTCGCGCATGTTGGTGCGTTGGAAGGTCTCCAGCCCCTGTGCTGTCAGCCGCAATTCGTCGCTGAGCGCAAGGCCGATACGCCGGCGTCCCAGATCGAGCGCAAGAATTCTTCCCTCATTCGGCAGGCTATTATTTGTCACCGGAATGATTTCATTATAGGCATGGCTCATGCTAGAGTAGCGGTAGCGACGCTATCGGGTGGATGCTTCCGTGGCCGTTCTTTCCAGCTCTATCCACACACTGAGGCCCAGAAATGCGGCCGCCGCGATTATTGCGGCAGGAGCCGCCACTGCCCTGCTTTATTACGGACGCACGTTTTTTATCACCCTAATTATCGCGATAGTTATCGCTTTTATTCTGGACCCATTTGTCGGACTTACGATGCGCCTGAGACTGCCGAGGGCGGTCGCCAGTTTCCTCGTGTGCGCGCTCGCGCTGCTGATTCTATATATGGTCGGACTGGGCTTCTATACTCAGTTCGCCGACCTTTATCGCAAGTTACCGGCCTATAGCCAGCGCATCGGGGAATTAGTGGACTCAGTGACCGTGAAACTGGAGGGCATGGAGCGCTCCACCTATCGGCTTCTCGTACCCAAGAAAATGCAGCGTCAGGAGCAAGCGGCTGAGCCCGCGCCGCCGCCCGCGAAGAGAGAGACGCGGAGACGTGCCGCGGAGACGCCGCCTCCGATTACTCCGCCCGCCATCCAGGAAGTGCGGATTTTGCCTGACCGGTCGCCTGTGGTCGATTACTTCTACTCGCACCTTGGGCTTGTGTACCAGGTGATGCTGATGGCGTCATTCGTGCCATTTCTTGTGTACTTCATGCTGAGTTGGCGGGACCATCTCCACCGCAGCTTTCTGCAGTTGTTTGAAGGACAGGCCAGGTTGGTCGCCGGCAACAGCTTGGAGGGGATTGCCAGCATGGTGCGCGCATTCGTGGTCGGGAATTTTGTGCTGGGGTTGCTTCTCGCGGCGGTAAGTTCGTTCCTCTTCTGGATCTTCCGGCTGCCGTACCCGTTGCTGCTGGGTCCCTTGAGTGGGTTTGTGAGCCTTGTCCCATACATCGGGTTGCCGCTGGCGATGATTCCACCACTGTTCGGCGCCTTGACGGTCTATAAGGCCGCGGCAGGCTACCTGTTGATCGGAACAACGGTGGCGATGCTGCACCTGCTGGCGCTGAATCTCTTCTACCCCAAGCTGGTCGGCTCGCGCGTTCACCTGAATCCGCTGGTTGTGACGGTGGCGCTCATGATTTGGGGAGTTTTGTGGGGCACGGCTGGTCTTGTACTTGCGATACCGCTGACGGCGGGCATCAAGGCGGTGTGCGACAATGTCGCGAGCCTGCAACCGTACGGCAGGCTGCTCGGCGACTGAAGTCCCGAATGGAAAGGGCCCCGGATTGAAGAAACAATTTCTGATTTACATGGCGATCGGCGTGGTCCTGGTGGCCGCTGCCGTGGCGTTCATTTTCCATCTGCAACGTGGGGCGCACATAGAACTGCGCGGAAACGTGCTTAAAGTGCGCGTGTTCCCGATCGACGACAAGAGCACAATCGCAGTAATTGACTTCCGGTTTGTGAATCCGGCCGATTACCGATTTGTCGTGCGCAGTGTTGACGTCTCCATGGAGGACTACGACGGCCGCGTAATTGAAGGCTCCGTTGTCTCGGAGGTCGATGCTGCCCGGCTATTCGAGTACTATCCGATCCTCGGGCAGAAGTACAACGACTCGTTGCTGATCCGCACCAAGGTTCCGCCCAAGCAGTCGATGGACCGGATGATTGCCGTGCGATTCGATGTGTCAGAGAAAGAGATGACGGCTCGCAAGCTTCTCAAGATCCGGATCGAAGACGTGGATGGCGCTGTTTCGGATGTTGTGGAGCGCGAAACACGCTGATCCCGGCTAGCTTTCGTGCGGGGGAATTGCGAGCAGGACTTCCACCAGCACCGGAACTCCATCGCGTGTGGCGGGCCGGAACACCCACTCCCTGAATGACGGCATCAGCAGCTCTTTGAACTGGTCACCCGGCGCCCGCAGCACGGTCAAATCCTTGAATTGTCCCGCTTTGTCTACAAAGCCGTGCACCATGACGTAACTGTGACGCGGCAGCGTCGTGACCGGCGGCAGGACCGTCACCAACGGGAACGGAGCTTTTACCGGGTTCGCCTGGCCGATATAAACGGTGCTCCCGACCTGTTTGGGATTCTGTGCCGTCTCCTTGGGCACGCAATATTGGAGAATCCATGCGCGCGGAGCGCCTACCTGGAGATAGACGGTGTAGACCGGCTGGCCGGTCAGCACGCCCGCGCTCTCCGGGAATCCCTCATCGGCAGACGACTGCATTACAACAACATCAAACTGCGCGTTCGATGGATGCTCGATCCGAATCGGCGTTGTGTAACGGATGGCTGCGGCGAGACCGTTACCGTTCGCGAAAGCGGCGCCACCCCCGGTCGCGGAGCCACCCGCGGCTGATCCCGTCCCGCCGGGTCCGTTTCCGCCTGTTACGGCTGTTCCATTTCCTCCAGCACCTGCAGATAGCGACGCCACGTTCCCGGTACCGCCGCCCTTCGCTCCTGGAATTCCGGGGCGTCCCCGGGTTGAGTCCGCGGACGGAGGTGGCGGAGCCAGACGCCCTATCTGATTGCCAAGCGGAATCGAAATCTGATCGCGCAGTTGCCTGGGGTTGGTGGACATCGCAAGAACACTGATAGGCTCGCCCTCGATCGGGCTGACCGATGATCCGTGCCCCAGGACGCGCGGCGCCGGCGCGTTGAACTGGCGCCCCTGTATCGTTGGTTTCGGCAGCCGCATCGCCGCCTGATCCGGGCCCGCAAGCATGCTGGGGATGTAAAGCTCGGACGTGTAGCTACCCGCGCCGGCCAGTTGGGGCGGTCCCTCAACCTTTGGCAGGACAATCGTCCTGGAGCTTGGCCCCGGTTCGACGAACTTTTTCGCGGCAGGGCGGGGTAGTGACGGCGCCGACAGGAAAAGGTTCGGCAGGTTCGCCTGGGCCGTCAACTGCAGTTCGGGCGGAAGGTGCGGCTGAATCAAGGTCAACTCCGCGTTGGGTCGCCGGGTCACCTTGGGGAGCCGGAACTGCTTGGGCAGCACTCGATCCAGTTCTGCTTTGGGAAGAGCAGCGGGCGCCGCTTTGGCCAACTTAGCGGGCTGCTGCTCGACAGGCTTTCTCTCGAGCTTCGGCTTCTTGACCGGAAGAGGTGGGGGCGGCACGGGACTGGATGCGAGATACAGACGGTCGGGGATCTGAATCTCAAGCGGACGGAAGGTCCTGGCGTGCCTTTCCCATATCTCCTCTTCCGACTCCGGCAGAAGCGTGGCCATGGACGGAAGCATGACGATTACGAGCGCATGCAATGCGACAGAGGTGAGGAGGCTCCGCCAGATAGGCTGAGGGGGGCGGGACACCGACTCGAAGATCGGGACTTCCCGCAAGGATAACGGTTTTGCGGCGGCAAGCGTGCTAGCCACCATACCCAGTACCGAAATCCCCTGCATGCCACCCTCACATCCGGCCATCATTGCCGGAATTCACGACCGGTCATCACGATTCGAAAACCGTCCTTGGCCCACGTACCTTCAGTTGCGGCTTCTCGAGGACGAGTGAACGGAGCCATTGGTCGTGACGCGTTTCCCTACGCGGCGCCTCGATAGCTGCCGGTTGAGGCATATCGATCATCGCCTCTCCGGCCGGCATATTCTTCAGACCGTAAAGAGCGAGTTCGAAGCGGTCCTTCACACCCAGTTTGTGGAACAGTCGGGATAAGTATACCTTAACAGTGCCCTCTGAGATAAAGAGGGTGGCGGCAATCTCTTTATTCTTGAGTCCCTGAGAAAGAAGGCTGACGAGCTGGCTCTCTCGCCGTGTGAGAGAGATCGTGCGCACGCCGTCGAAACTCGCCTTGAGCGTTTCCTCGAACCAGAGCCCGCCGTCGGCGACCATGCGCAGGCACTTAGCGAGCGTATCAATCGGCAGCGTCCTTCGAACAATGCCGCGAATGCCATGCTCAATTGCCTGGTAGGCCAGTTCTGTCGAGATGCTCCGAACCCATAGAATGATCTTCGTCGATGGGAACCGCCGCAGAAGCTCGACGAGCGTGCTGAAACTGAGATCAGGGCGTAGATCGAGCAAAAGCAGGTCCGGACTGGATTCCTCCAGTTCGACAACCAGCTCCGCGGTGGTCTCCACCACCGATGCCAGCTCGATACCGCCGTTCGAAGAAAGAACCGACTCAAGCCCGGCAGCGAGAACAGGTTCGTCGGTAAGCAGGAATAGGCGAGTCATAGCGCTCCTTTTCGGAGAGCGAACTGGCAACCGCTCCCAAAACATCGCTGCCGGACGCCCAACCGTTTCGGCCCTGTCAGACTGCCCCACAGGTGGGAACAGACACTGACACCATAGCCGCAAATGGTCACATGGATTAATAACGTAGCACAATTCACCTATAAATTCCAGGTGAATTTAGGTGTAAATGTGTGAATTTTCTCATGTAAGCCCCTAGTACGTCGGGGCTTCTGGTCCTATACGTTCCATTTCAAATTGACGGTGTTTCTTTGTCGCGGAAGACACCTTAATTAGCTATTAACCTTAGTGAACAACCAAATGCTACCCATTTTCGGTCTTGAACCTACGCGCTCAAACCCTTACATTGACAACACAGATGGAAAGACGCCGCAGTTCGAGGTTAGACCTGAGTCTACAGTGTCGAGTCTCGTCTCCGGGCATAAGGTCCCGGGTTCTGACGGGCACTACGGAGAATATGAGCCGGGGCGACGTCTTGATCCTCCTGAACGGAGGACACGAACTTACCGAGTTGCCGAGCGTGGGTGATCCGATGATTGTCGAGATTGAACTGCCGGAGAACCACGCGTTTGGCCGGAAGTGTATGCAGTGCCAGACCACGGTCGCGCGCGTGTCCCACTCGGATGACGGGGCGCACCGCGTGGCGTTGCGGATCCACAAGATGCGCTTTCAAAGCTGCGGCAGGAATTCAGCCGGGTACGTGGATTCGCAGGTCGGCGAACTGCTGATGTAGCGGGCTACAGAGGGTTGGGAAACGGCGAAGCGAATGAAATACGGAATGCATGATCCATCCGTGGCTGGAAAGGACCGGCGGTCCGGGCACGCGGTCATTGAGGCTGCTCTGCTCGCACCCTGGGTCTTCTTCCTATTCGTCGGAGTCTTCGACTTCGG